>NZ_JBJMQP010000043.1:0-104453 GCF_045802625.1 Hyalangium sp.
CTGGTAGCCCCCCTGCTCCCGAAAATCCAGGTGGGCCAGCACCGCCTCCACCCGCTCGGTGGCGATCCGGTAGGCCACGCCCCAGCAGCGCGCGCCGGGCTCGGGCACCAGCGTCACCACCCGCCCGGGGGCCTCCGGCACACCCCGGTGATCCGTCGAGCCCTGCCAGAATCGCCGCGCCCAGCCCCTCAGCCACGCCTCACGGCGCTCTTCGTACGGGAAGGAGGGACGGAAGATGAGTGAGCCGTAGCCGAAGATCCACATGGGTGCGTCCGCGGCACCCAGGCTCTCCAGGCTCTGCCCCCATGTCAAAGTCTTGTTGCCGGAATGGGCACTCCCGGAGTGATGGCCGCGGTGCCCGGGGGAAGGGGCACCTCGTTGAGGGTGAAGGAGAAGCAGGCGCCCTGCCCGGGCTGGCCTCTACCCCAGATGCGGCCACCGTGGCGGCGGATGATGCGCTGCACGGTGGCCAGCCCCACGCCGTTGCCCTCGAACTCCGCCTGCGCATGCAGCCGCTGGAAGACGCCGAAGAGCTTGTCCTGGTACGCCATGTCGAAGCCGGCGCCGTTGTCCCTCACGAAGTAGGTGAGAACGCCTTGCTCCTCCTTCGTGCCGAACTCGATCTCGGCCACCGGGCGCTCGCGCGTGAACTTCCAGGCGTTGCCCAAGAGGTTCTCCAGCACGGAGCGCAACAGGTGCGGATCCCCCCGCTCCACCAGCCCTTGCTGGATGGTGAAGCGCACCTTGCGCTCGGGCTGCTGCTCCTGAAGCTGCCCGGCGACGATTCGCGCCAGGATGGACAGATCGCACAGGCTGGTCACCAGCACCGTGCGGTTGACCCGCGAGAGCGCCAGGATGCCGTCGATGAGCTCGGCCATACGCTGGGCTCCGCCGCGGATGCGCCTCAAGTAATCCAGGCCCATCTCGTCCAGGCGGTCGGCGCAGTCCTCCGTCAGCGCGTCGCTGAAGCTGGCGATGCTCCGCAGCGGAGAGCGCAGGTCATGCGCCACGGAGTAGGCGAAGGCCTCCAGCTCGCGGTTGGAGAACTCGAGCTGGGCGGTGCGCTCGACGATACGGCGCTCGAGCTCGGCGTTGAGCTGGCGCACCTGCTCCTCGGCGTTGCGGCGGGCGGTGACGTCGGCGATGGTGGCCAGCGAGCCCGCGTAGCGGCCGTGCTCGTCGACAAACGGCGAGGTGGACATGTTGGTCCAGATGGACGAGCCGTCCTTGCGCAAGAACCGGAAGTCCATGACCTCGGCGACGCCCTGACGGCGCCGCTCGATGTTCCGCGCGGCCAGCTGTCTTCCCTCCTCGTCCATGAAGGAGAAGATGGGCCGGCCCAGCATCTCCTCCACGGTGTAGCCGAGCATCTCGGCCATGAAGCGGTTGACGTAGGTGGTGCGGCTCTCGGTGTCGATGCTCCAGATGCCTTCCCGGGCCGTCTCCACCAGGAGCTGGAAGCGCTGCTCGGTGCGGCGCTTCTCCTCTTCGCTCTGGCGGACCTTGTCCATGTCCTTGATGAGCGCCATGCCCCCCACGAGCTGGCCCTGCTCGTCGCGCAGGGGGATGCAATGACAGCGGATGTGCCGGCCCTGCGGCACGTTCGAGTTGCGGACGAACATGTCCACGTCCCGGACCTCCTCTCCCTTCAAGGCGCGCCAGATGGGCATCTCATCGATCGGATAGGGCGTCCGTTCGTCGGACCGGAAGATCCCGGCGACATGCCACTCCGAGGGAGGAATGGGCTCGCTGGAGGCGCCAAACAGCCAGTCGGAGTAGGGACTGGTGTAGATGAAGTTTCCCGTGACATCCGCAATGGAGATGCCTTCGGAGAGGTTGTTCAGGATGGCTCGGATGAGGTGCCGATTCCGGACATGGAACAGCTCCACGCTCAGCGTGTCCCGAATAAGCGTCGCGGGCGCATTGGCGGTCATGGCCGCCTCCGTACCCATAGAACGCGCCTGGATTGTGACATGGCTACCCCCGGTGCATGCCCCGCAGCGTTCAGTTCTATAAAGCGTTGGCCGAACTCCTGTCATCGCACCGCCGGGCACTCCTTGTTCTAGAAACCGACACTCGAGAGGCCCATCCTCGAAGCGCCCGAGAGGATGCTTGCAGTGCCTGGGAGACGGGTTTCGTGCTACCGGAGGGCTGTGGAGACCTGGGTCACTCCCATCCAGCCGCAACCCATCGCTTGCGACGACGCCGAGGCGTTCCCGAGCCCCTTTGACGAGCTCGGTCCCCACCCGCTCGCGCGGCGGGCCGCGGAGCTGATGCAGGCGGAGCTCCGGGCCGGCTTCATCGCTCCAGGCCTTCCTTCCTCGACGCTCGAAGGCCCCGAGGGCGGGAAGATGTTCGGCGTCCTCGTCGTGCAGGAGCCCCAGGGACGCATCGGGTTCCTCCGCTCCTTCTCCGGCATGCTCGATGGGAAATGGGAGCTCCCTGGCTTCGTCCCGCCGCTCTTCGACCGCGACGCGCGAGCGCGGGTGGAGCCCGCGGGCGAGGCCGTGGTCAAAGCGCTGCTCACGCGCGCCGAGGAGCTCCGAAGCTCGCCGGAGTTCGTCGCGCTCCGGGCTGCCCATGAAGCCCAGAAGGCACGCCATGCTCAGGAGCGCGAAACGCAGCGTGTCCTGCACGAAGAGCGGCGGCGGCAGCGCCACGTACGGCGGGCGGAGCTCTCAGCGTCGACAGGGCTCTCGGAAGAAGAGAAGCGCCAGGCCCTCCATGCGCTCGATCAGGAGAGCCGAGGCGACAAGGCGGAGCGGCGCCGGCTGGAGGCGCTCCAGGAGGAGGAGCGGCGAGCCATCGAGCCCAAGCGGGCGAAGCTCGAGCGGCGCCTTCGAGCTCTGGAGCGCCTGCGGAGGATCGTCTGCCGCGCGCTGATGACGCGCATCCACGACACCTATGTGGTCCCCAATGCGCGGGGCGAACGCCGTCCCCTCCGGAGCCTCTTCTCCAGTGGAGAGCCCCCCTCGGGCGCCGCCGACTGCGCGGCACCCAAGCTCCTGGCCCACGCCTTCACGCATGGGTTGCGTCCGCTGGCGCTCGCCGAGTTCTGGTGGGGCGCTCCGCCGCCTGCGGGAGGGCGCATCGCCGGAGCGTTCTATGCCGCCTGCCGGGACAAGTGCGGCCCCCTGCTCCCCTTCCTGCTCGAAGGGCTGCGTGTCTTGCCCCCGAGGGCCTTCGCGCCACCGGCGGTCGCGGCCGAGTACCTGTCCGTCCTCTTCGAGGACGCGTGGATTGTCGTGATCGACAAGCCCTGCGGCCTGCTCTCCGTCCCCAGCCGGGACACCTCGGTGACGGACTCGGTGCTCGCTTGGCTGCGGACACGGTATCCGCAGGCGACGGGCCCGCTCCTCGTGCACCGGCTGGATCTGGACACCTCGGGCCTGCTCGTCGCGGCGCTCGATGCTCGGACGCACGCGGATCTCCAGCGGCAGTTCACCCACCGCGAGGTTCAGAAGCGGTACGTGGCCTGGCTCCAGGGCACCGTCCGTGGCGAGCGAGGCACCATCGACTTCCCGATGCGCGTCGATCTCGAGGACCGGCCCCGGCAGATCTACGATCCCATCCACGGCAAGCCCGCCGTGACCGAGTGGCACGTCCTGGCCCGCAGCCAGGAGCGAACCCGAGTGGCCTTCTTCCCTCGCACCGGGAGGACCCACCAGCTGCGCGTCCATGCGGCGCACCCGCTCGGCCTCGGCGCGCCCATCGTCGGGGACCGCCTCTACGGGCACGAGGCGGACCGGCTGCACCTGCATGCGGAGTCCCTCTCCTTCCGGCATCCGCGGACGGGACAGCGCGTCTCCTTCGAGCGGCCCGCTCCGTTCTGAGCGGCCCCTCTCTCCGTGGCATTGAGGAGAGAGACACCCGGAGCGCACTGAAGTATGCCGGAGAGTGATGAGCGCTCCCCTCCAGTTGGATGACTGGGGCGGCACCGGACCGGTGCTGCACCTCGCCCACGCCAACGGCTTCCCGCCGGGCAGCTACCGCAAGCTCATCGAACTCCTCAAGCCGCGCTACCACGTCTTCACCCTCCGCAGCCGCTCCCTGGTGCCGGGGACGGATCCGCTGGCGATGCGGACCTGGGACGACCTGGCGGACGATCTGGCTCAGGCCCTGCGGGCGCAGGGGCTGGAGAACGTGCTGGGCGTGGGGCACAGCATGGGCGGCGTGACCACCCTGCTCGCCTCCGCGAACCACCCGGGGCTCTTTCGAGCCGTGGTCGCGTTGGATCCGGTGCTGTTCACAGGCCACAGGCACCTGCTGCACCATGCGCTGCTGCTGCTCGGGATGCAGAGCCGGATCCCTCCCGCGCGCCTCGCCCGTCGTCGCCGGGAGTCCTGGGGCTCTCGCGAGGAGGCCGCCACGAGCTACCGCAAGAGGGCCCTCTTCCAGCGGTTCGATCCCGAGTGCTTCCAGGACTACCTCACCCATGGGCTCACCGAGGTGCCCGGCGCAGGCTTCCGCCTCACCATCCCCACCGCCTGGGAGGCCCGCATCTTCGAGACCGCAGCGCGTGCCGTCTGGAGCCGGCTGCGATCCGTGGAGGTGCCAACGCTGGTGATGCGCGGAGGCGACTCGGACACGCTCACCCCGGCGGCCCTGGAGCGCGTGCGCCGCACCGTGCCGGGGGCCCGCACCGAGGAGCTCCCCGGCACCAGCCACCTCTTGCCGCTGGAGCAGCCAGCGGAGTGCGCGCGGCGGATCCTCGCGTTCCTCGACGCGGTGGATGAGGAGCGGCCCTCGGGGAGTTGAGCCGGCGTTACGGCGCAGCGGGGCTCACTTCGGCCAGAGCGTCACGGCCCGAGCGGTCTCGGAGCTCCAGACGAGCTTGCGGCCCCGGTACATCCGTGGATGCGCGCCGGAGTCCGCCAGCGAGACGAGCAGGTACTGCCCACGCGTCCGCAGGCTGATCATGTCGTTTGGCCGGTAGGGGTACGCGGGGAGCGCCACGGCCTTCCCGTTCTCCAGGCGGCGGATGAGCCCGGTAGCCAGCGTGTCCTTCCCGAAGGGCGTGCCCCAGACGGCCAGCGTATAGGCCCCGCTCTTGAACTCGGCCCACTGTCCCTCGGGCTGCTCGGGCGAGAGCTCGTACAACGAGTCCAGGATGGCGTCGTCCTCGACCTCGTGGGTCTCGATGCGGGGATCCAGCGTGCGGATCGAGCGCTCGCCCAGCTCCTTGCGCAGCTCCAGGGCCGCCGTGCCCAATCCCTCCGTGGAGTCCTTCGATTCCATCCGGAGCCACTTTCCGCCCAGGAAGGCGAAGCCGTGGGCCTTGAGCCGAGTGCCGCCTGCGCCGCCGACGGTGGACTGACGCCCCACCCCATCCAGCTCCACCGTGTGAGCGCCCTCCTGGGCCGGGGCCGCGCCCTGCAGCGAGAGCCCCACCAGCCTGCCTCCGGGATCGAAGCCGTACTCGATGAGCTCTCCTTCCGGAGGCAGCGGCAGCTCCTCGACTCCGCCCGTGACGAGATCCACGAGGAACAGCCGATCCCGGAACGCGTGCGAGGGGAACGGCTCCGGGAAGGTGGGCTTGCCCACGATGGGCATGCTGACCGCGCCGCGCCAGAACCGCACCGCCCCCCGCTTGCCGTCCCGGCTCAGCGCGGTGCTTCCACCCTGGCAGTCCGCCGCGAGGCGCGCGAGCACCCGGCGCTTCGATGAGAGGGGATCCCACTTGCTCCACTCGCACTGGCCCCGCGCGGGCTCCAGCACCGAGACGGTGGTCTCGGTCGTGGGGAAGTCCGGCGCCATCGGCTCGGTGGGGGCGGGGTGTTCTTCCGGGGGGTTCGCCGCGTGTCCTGGAGCGAAGGGAGCAAGCAAGAGCGCGGCGAGCAGGACCTGGCGGAGTGTCTTCAAGGTGCGGACATTGTTCCACAAGCCCTCGCGCTCGCGGGAGCCCAGCCTGGGAGCTGGGAGTAGACGGGAGCGGAAAGACAGGCCACTCTCCAGATCTGGAGGCTGTATCGCTGATGCCGGATTCCCCCAGTCACGAGAGTCGCTTTTACACCGAGGTCCTCAAGCTGCTGTTGCAGGTCATCACGAGCGATGGGGAGCTGGCTCCCGAGGAGCTTCAAGAGTTCTCCACGGTGGCCAGCCAGTGGAAGGTGCCGGCCTCGGAGCTCACGACGCTCCTGGGGTACTTGAAGGAGGGCAAGCCGCTGCCGGCGCCCGACATAGGCCTGCTGCGCTCGCGGCCGAAGGATGTCATCGAGGCGGCGCGGCTCATCGCCGCCAGTGATCAGCACGTCGACTCCGACGAGATCGACATACTCATGCAGATCCGAGAGCTGCTGGGCATCTGAGGGACTCGCTCCATGCCGGAGACCGCTCAGGGCTTCTGCTTGGGAATGAAGAACTCCCAGCGGAACGGCTCCTGGAGACACGTCGTATCGAGCCCCTCCGCCGTGCCCGCGGCGATGAAGTCCGAGACCACCTTGTCCACGCATCCGCTCGGGTTGATGTGCGTCGCTCCGGGCATGACGATGTGCCGGCTGCGGGAGAGGTGGCTCGCGACCTCCTGGCCGAACCGGGGGGGCGTCGAGGGATCACGAGTCCCCGAGAAGAGCAGCGAGGGGACGGAGCTCTGCACGGGCTGCCAGTAGTCCGCGGGCATCCGGGCCTGGGGCCACTCGGCACAGATGAGCTGGTATGAGTGGATCAGGCTGTCCCCCAGGAACGTCCCGGGAGTCTCCCGAGCCACATCCTCCGGAGTGATGCGCGCCAGATCCTCCGGGCAGACGACCGCGAGCTGGAGCCCCCAGTAGATCTGCGCGGCGATGGCGTCCTCGAAGGCGACCGCGAGCCCGGCGAACTCCTCGAAGTGCCCTTGCGCCGCGCGGTGGATGAGGAACGGGAGCTGCCGGGCCAGCGGCGTGATGAACAGGATCAGGTGCACCAGCTGCGCGAACCGCTCTCGCGAGACGCGCACCGTCTTGGCGGGGCCTTTCTCGGGCTTCAGCTCCACGGTGGCAGGGCTCTTCTGGAGCGTGTCGAGCACCTGCTGGAACTCCGCGCCGACGTTCGGGAACGCGCTCGCGCACCGGGCGTCCTCCCGGCAAGCCGCCAGCAGCGCATCGAGCGCGGCCTGCCCCGCCTGGGAGAACGGCAGCGGGTTACGGAAGTCCGTGGGAGAGACGCCTCGCAGGACCATGCTCCGAACCCGCTCGGGGTAGCGCCGCAGGTACACCAGCGCGAGCCGCGTCCCATAGGAGCCTCCATCCAGGTTGATGCGCTCATGCCCCAGCGCGAGCCGCACGGCCTCCAGGTCCGCCGCGGCGTAGGGCGTGGTGTAGAAGCGCACGTCCGCCGAGGCCGCATGACGCTCCAGACACGCGTGGGCCCGTTGGCGGAGCACATCGTCCG
This sequence comes from Hyalangium sp., assembly GCF_045802625.1. Lineage (NCBI taxonomy): Bacteria > Pseudomonadati > Myxococcota > Myxococcia > Myxococcales > Archangiaceae > Hyalangium > Hyalangium sp. The sequence continues at coordinate 7,369 of NZ_JBJMQP010000043.1, forward strand.
GATCGTCCTCCTGGGGAGTGTCGCAGCGCAGCGGGTTCGAGCCTCCCGTCCCACGCTGATCCACGAGCACCAGATCCCGCCGCACACGGGTCCGAGCCTGTTCGTGGGCGAACGCGGCGATGCGCTCCGTGGCGGCCTGTCCCGGGCCTCCGGTGAGCAGGTAGACGGGGTCTCCCACGGGAGCCGGGCCCGTCGCCCTCAGGACGATGACGCGCAGGGGGATGTGCCGTCCCTCGGGAGCGCTCCAGTCCTCAGGGACGCTCAGGGTGCCACAGAGCGCCACGCCCTCCACGCCCTCGATGGGACACGGCGAGAGCGCCAGCGGCGCGGCCAGCCCCTGAACCTCGGGCCACCCCAAGTCCCCGCGCGCTCCCTGAGCGGACGGATGTAGACAGCCCGCGAGAAGAAGGAGGCACAGCCCTCCTCCGAAGAGACGGCGACGAGGACTCAACGGGCTCTCCATGATCGATTCCTCCACTTCGATGGTCTACCCTGCCAGCAACACCTCATGCCCCCTGCCCAGATCGTCCCGAAGCTCCTGACCCGCTTGCGCCAGGCCCACCCGGATGCGCGCTACGAACTGAACTGGTCGACGCCCTACGAGCTGCTCGTTGCCACCATCCTGGCTGCCCAGTGCACGGACGAGCGCGTCAACAGGGTGACCGCCACGCTATTCCAGAAGTACCCGGGTCCTCAGGCCCTCGCCCAGGCGGACACCGCCGAGCTCGAGGAGGACCTCAAGCCCACGGGCTTCTACAAACAGAAGACAAAGACGGTCCAGAGCATGAGCCGGGAGTTGCTCGCGAAGTTCGGCGGCGAGGTGCCTCGCACGATCGATGAGCTCACCACGCTGCCCGGCGTGGCGCGGAAGACCGCGAACGTGGTCCTCAACACCGCCTTCAACCTCCCCTCGGGCGTCATCGTCGACACTCACGTGGCGCGCGTCAGCCAGCGCTTGGGGCTCACCCAGAAGGAGAAGCCCGAGGAGATCGAGCGGGAGCTGATGACGCTCGTCCCCCAGGATCAGTGGACCTTCTTCGGCCCCGCGGTCGTGCTCCACGGCCGGTACACCTGCACGGCGCGCAAGCCGAACTGTGCGGAGTGTCCCTTGAACGATCTCTGCCCGAAGATCGGGGTGTAGCGGATGGATGGCATGGAGGGAGTCTCCCAGGCCGCCTGCGCGGTCCACCCCGAGCGCGTGGCCCTGCAGCCCTGCGGCCGCTGTGGCACCTTCGCCTGCGAGGAGTGTCTCCGCGACTCCCCTCCGGGAGAGACGCTCTGCGCCGCGTGCGTGGCGCGCGAGGGCACCTACCTTCTGCCGTGGGACGAGCGCCAGGAGCTGGGCATCGTCCGCGCCTGGTTCAAGTCGGTGCTCCCCATCATGCTGCGGCCTCGAGCCACCTTCTCGGCAGCCGCTCGGCGCCCAGGAGATGCCGGAGGGTCGATCCTGTTCGCCCTCATCGCGAACTTCCTCGGGTTCTTCACCACCCTCCTGCTGTTCACCCTCCTCATGGCGTTCATGCCGATCCCCATGGAGCCGACCCCGGGGGCGATTCCCTATCGAGCCCTCATGGTGGGCACCTATGGCTCCATGATCGTGCTGGCGCCGCTCTTCGGGCTGGCGGCGACCGTGCTCATGGCCGCCATCGATCACGTGGTGATGCGGATCTTCGGCAAGCCTCAGCCGTTCGAGACCACCCTGCGCGCGGCCTCGCTCGCCCAGGCTCCGCTCGCGCTCGGGGTGATTCCCTTCTGCAGCCTCTACATCGCCCCGTTCTGGGTGCTGGTGGCGAAGGTCTTCGCCTACAAGGGGCTGCATCGCACGACCACCGGAGTGGCCGCGGCGGGCGCGCTCCTGGCTCCCGTGGTGGCCACCGTGCTGTTCTGCGGCGCCTACGCGATCCTGATCGCCGCGGTGATGACGATGGCCTCCGGCGTGAAATAGGAGCGGCGCGGCTCCGCCTCAGTCGTGCGAGGCCGCCAGCCGCTTGTCCTCTCGCGTGAGTTCGCCCAGCTCGTGGGTGAGCTCCTCCAGCTCTCGCCCGCCCGCCATGCGCTGGATGAGCTCCTCGCGAGAGATCTGATCCTTCGAGAACGTCCCCTGGCTCCGGCCCCGGTTGAGGATCGTGAAGCGATCGCCGATGAGCCACGCGTGGTGCGGGTTGTGCGTGACGAGGATCACCCCACAGCCCCGGGAGCGCGCCTGGGCCACGTAGCGCAGGACGATCCCGGCCTGCTTCACGCCCAGCGCCGAGGTCGGCTCGTCCAGGATGAGCACCCGGGCGCCGAAGTAGACGGCTCGCGCGATGGCGATGGACTGGCGCTCTCCACCCGAGAGCGTCCCCACGGGCTCCGACGTGTCTCGCACGTGGATGCCCATCTTCTCCAGCTCGGCCCGGACGATGGTGTCCGCCATGCGCAGATCGAAGCGCCGGAAGGGACCGAAGCCCTTCATCGGCTCGGCGCCCATGAAGAAGTTGCGCACGATGGAGAGCATCGGGACCATGGCCAGGTCCTGATAGACGGTCGCGATGCCGTGGCTGCGCGCGTCTCGCGGAGAGCGCAGGCGCACCTCACGGCCAGAGATGAGCATCCGCCCTCGATCCGGCAGGTGCACCCCGGAGAGCGTCTTGATCAGCGTGGACTTGCCGGCGCCGTTGTCGCCGAGCACGCACATGACCTCGCCCGCGCGCACGCTCATCGAGACGCCCTCGATGGCCGACACCTTGCCAAAGGACCGGGTCAGCCCCTCCACCTCGAGCAGCGGCGGCCCCACCAGCTCATCGCTCATCGCCGGGCCTCTACCATCCGGCCGCGCACATAGGTGTTCACGAGCACCGCGACGATCAACATCACCCCGAGGAACACCTTGTACCAATCGGAGTCCACGCCCGCGAACACGATGCCCTGCTGCACCATGCCGAACAGCAGCGCCCCGAACGCCGCGCCGATGACCGAGCCGTGGCCGCCCGTGAGCAGCGTGCCGCCGAGCACCGCGGCCAGGATCGCCTCCAGCTCCTTGCCCGTGCCGCGCAGCACGTCCGCGCCGGTGAACTTGACGGCCTGGAACGTCGCGATGAGGCACGCGCAGAGCGAGGTCATCATGAACAGCGCGATCTTCACCCGGCGGACCGGGACGCCCAGGTTGCGCGCGGCGTCGGGAGCGCCCCCCGCGCCGAAGATCCAGTTGCCGAAGCGCGTGCGCAGCAGCACCCAGGTCGCCAGCGCGGTGATGCCCACCCACCAGAGGATGGAGATGGAGAAGCCCCCCACCCGGCTGGCGAACACCACCTGCGCCGAGCCGTAGTGGAGCGCCTCATGCAGCCCGCCCACCTGGGTGCGGCCGGTGATGAGGCGCGTCATGCCAATGGTGCCGCCGCTCAGGATGAACAGCGAGCCGAGCGTGACGATGAACGACGGCAGCCCCGTGCGGACGACCACGAGGCCATTGGCGAACCCCACCGCGAGCGACAGCACCATGGCCACCGCGATCCCCGCCCAGATGGACCAGCCCCACTGCTCGCACAGCAGGGAGAGGGTCATGCCGCTGGCGGCGATCATCGAGCCGACCGAGAGATCGAACTCGCCCGCGATCATCAGCAGGGAGACCGCGGCGGCCAGGATCCCCAGCTCGGAGGCGATCTCGAGGTACGTGGCGGAGCCAGCCCAGGACAAGAAGCCGGAGCCGCCGGCGTAGAGCGAGAAGAAGAGCCAGATGGCGATGACGCCACAGGCTGCGCCGAACTCGGGGCGGTGGAGGATTCTACGCATGTACTCGCTACCGGATGCCCTTCTTGCTGAGCTCGATGACCTGAGCCGCGTTCTCCTTGGTCACGAAGCCAGGGCCGGTGGGCAGGATGCCACCTGCGGGCAGCACGCCAAACTGTTTGTACTGAGCCAGGAGCACGATCGGCAGGTAGCCCTGCAAGTACTGCTGCTGGTCGATGGCGAACTCCAGCTCGCCGTCCTTGATGCCGCTGAGCACGTCCGGCGTCAGATCGAACGTCCCCAGCTTCACCTTGCCCAGCTTGCCTCCCTGCTTGAGCGCCGCGAGCGCCGCCCGCGAGCCCAGCGGGCCCAGCGTCATGATGCCGTCCACGCCCTCGCCCACCGCGGCGGTGACCTTCTGCTGGGAGTCCGTGGGGTCCGCCGCGTTCACCGCGAGCACCTTGCCCGTGCCGCCCGCCTTGGTGATGGCGTCCAGGAAGCCCTTGCAGCGCAGGTCCAGCGAGGAGTTACCCACCTCGTGGTTGACGCACAGCGCGTTCTTCACGCCCGCCGCGGCCATCTTCTCGCCGCCGCCGAAGCCGGCCTCGTACTCGGTCTGGCCCACGTGCATCAGCACGCCCAGCTGCCGGTAGGCGTCGCTGCCCGAGTTGATGGAGATGACGGGGATGCCCGCCGCCACCGCGTTCTTGATGGACTGGCCCAGGGCGTTGGCGTCGGGGATGGAGACCACCAGGCCGTCCGGCTTCTTGGCGACCTCGGCGTCGATCAGGCGGCTCATGGCCACCATGTCGAAGGTCTGCGGCGAGTTGTAGGTGACGGAGACCCCCGTGTCCTTGGCGGCGTTCTCCACGCCATTCTTCACCACGGACCAGAACGTGTCGGACGCCTGCCCGTGCGTGACGACGGCGATCTTGATGTCCTTGTGCGCCGCGCTCGCCGCCGGGGCCGGGCCCGTCTCCGCCGCCGGCTTGGGCGCCTCGCCCTTGCTGCACGCGGCGGCGAGCAGGATGGCCATTGAACCGATCAGTGCCCGCAGGCTCTGGTGACTACGCATGTTCTGTTCCTCGTCTTCTGGGCCGCGGTCCCCTGCTGGGTTCCGCTCGCCAGGCCCACCGGGTTGGTCAAGCGGCGCGCAATCTAGCCCGGCGAGGGCCCGTCCGTGGAACCCTCATTTTCTACACTCTGCGTGCAGGCAGCCCGGCGTGGGGGGGAAACCCTGGCGCTCGACGCCGGAGGGGGATTTCGCGTAGCTAGGGGGCGATGACTCCACTTCCCGAGCTGCTCATCGTCGGCCATGTCACCCGTGACTTCATCCGAGGCGAGACCCGCCTGGGTGGGGCCGCTTCCTTCTCCTCTCGGGTCGCGGCGGCGCTGGGCATCCAGACGGCGCTCGTCACGTCGGCGCCCGCCGACTTCTCGCTGATGGCGCCCCTGCGAGCGCTGCCTCAGCTGTCGATCCATGTCGTGCCGAGCCCGGAGGCGACCACCTTCGAGCTGGACTACAGCGGGCCGCGCCGCCGCCTCTTCCTTCGCTCGGTGGCCAGGCCCATTGGCATCAATGACATTCCGCCCGAGTGGCGCGACATCCCCGTGGCCTACGTGGCGCCGGTGGCGGGCGAGGGCGACCGCGCGCTCGTGGAGGGCCTGAAGTCGCGGCTGATCTGCATTGGCCTCCAGGGCTGGCTGCGGCGGCAGGGGCCCAATGGAATCGTGGAGCCGACCATCCTCAGCGAGGCCTCCCAGCCGCCACGGGGGCTGGGAGTGGCCGTCTTCTCCGAGGAGGACCACCCCGAGGCCGAGGCCCTGGCCTCGCAGCTCGCCCGCCAGAACCTCACCGTGGCGCTGACCCGGGGTCGGCGCGGCTCCACCGTGCAGCAGGGCTCGCAGCGCTGGGAGATCCCCGCGGCCCCCGCCAACGAGGTGGACCCGACGGGCGCCGGAGACGTGTTCGGGATCGGCTTCACGCTGGCGCTGGCGCGCGGGGCCTCGGCTCCGGAGGCCGCCAAGGCCGCCGCGGCGATTGCCGCCCGGGTCGTCGAGGGCCCCGAGCTCGGAAACCTCACGGCGGCGGATGCCCGGCACCTGCCTCCGCCGAGCGCGAAACCCTGAGACTTCCGGTCAGGGCTTCTCCAGCCCGGCCCGCTGCGCCGCCAGCGTTCCGAGCGCCGCCCAGTCCTTGTCTCCCAGGCCGCGTGCGACGCCTTCGACGAAGTGGTCTCGGAGGAGGCTGGCCAGGGGCATGGGGACCTCGGTGCCGCCCGCCGCCTCCAGGACCAGCCTCATGTCCTTGAGCCCCAGCCGCAGCGCGAACCCCGCGGGCTCGAACTTCCCGGAGGCGATCAGCCCGGCGTAGCGCTCGAAGATGGGGGACTTCGCGAAGACATTCTGGAACACCTCCAGGAACGTCTGGGGCTCGATGCCCGCCTTGCGCGTCAGGGCGAACGACTCCGAGAGCGCCTCCATCACCGAGGCGATCAGGAAGTTGCCCGACAGCTTCACCACGTTCGCCGCGGAGGGCTTCTCTCCCAGGACGGAGAGCCCTCGCCCCACGGCCTCCAGCAGCGGCCGGCAGCGCTCCACGTGGGCCTTGGCGCCCGCCGCCAGCACCCAGAGCTGCTTCGCCTCCGCCGCATCCGGCCTGCCGAAGACGGGAGCCGCCACGTACCCCTGCCCCGCCTGGGCGTGGGCCTCGGCCAGACGCTCCGAGAGCGCCACCGAGATGGTGCTCGAGGAGACGTGGATCGCTCCCTTCTCCAGCCCGGCGATCAGGCCCGTGTCGCCGAAGGCCACCTCCTCCACCGCGTGATCGTCCGCGAGCATGGTGAAGAGGACCTCCGCCCCTCGCGCCGCCTCCCGAGGTGTCTCCGCGACCCGCGCCCCCTGCGGTTGAAGTGACTCGGACTTGGCTCGCGTGCGGTTGTAGACCGCCAGCGAGTGCCCGGCCTTCAGCAGGTTCTTCGCCATCCCGTGGCCCATGTTCCCCAGGCCGACGAAACCGATCTTCATCTGGCTCTCCCTCCGAAAAAAGAGAGCCTCCCTCTAACAGCGCTCAGCCGTCCGTGCCGTCGGAATTCCGAGAGAGCCGGAGAAGGGTATGAAAGAAGACCTCGGCCTCCTTCCCGAGTCCCAGCTCGGCGCCCCAGCCACGCCGCTGCTCGAGGAGCGCCTGCTCGCGAGCCGGCTCGCTCCCCTTCCCCTCGCGGGCCTCGGCCCGGGCGGCGCGCTGGGCGAGCTGGAGCCGCCGAGCCAGCAACCCCATCATCTCCCGATCGATCTCATCGAGGCGCGCCCGGTACTGAGCCAGCTCCGTCGAGCCGGTCTCCGTGGCCGGAATCGCCATGCTCCTGGCTTCCCGTGAGCTGACCTCGGGAGGCAAGTGCTCGAGCTGCTCATGGATCTCACCGAGCGCCTTGAGCAACTGGCTCCGCGCCTCCGAAGCGAAGGGGTTCTCCCGCTGGATGGCGGCGAAGAGGTGCCCGGCGTCGGAGCGGACGGTCTCGATGGTGCGCGCCAGGGCCTTGAAGCTTGCGGGAGCGAACGGCACGTCGAGCCCCGCGCCCGCGTCGATCATTCCCTTGGCCACGAAGAACGTGAGCGCGTGGGTGTAGGCCATCACGCGATCATGGTTCTCGGGTGTTTGATCGATGATCTCGCAGCCGAGGCGCTCGTAGAAGCGGCGCGCCCGGCCCGCCGCGTCCGGGTGCATCGGGTTGGGGCAGAGGACGACGCGCAGCGGCCGCTCGGCCATGGCCAGGCTGCGCGGTCCGAAGAGCGGGTGCGTCCCCACCCAAGGAATCTGGGAGCCGAGCACCTCGGTGAGCGCCTCCACGGGCTTCATCTTCACGCTGCCCACGTCCATCACGAGCTGCGAGGGCCGCAGGTGCGGGCGCAGATCCTGGAGCACGGAGCCCATCTGCGGCACGGGGACCGCCACCACCACGAGCTCGGCCCCGGTGACCAGCTCCGGCAGCGAGATGGCTCGATGAGGCTCCGGCACTCCGCCCTGGGGATCCAGGGCTCGGAAGCCCATGCCGGCCTCTCCCAGCAGCGAGCCGAGTGCCCGACCGAACCGCCCGTAGCCCAAGAGAGCAACCTGCGTCATGCGAGAACCTTCTCCCTCGAAGGTCAGCCAGCGCTACTGGGAAATCGCTTCTTCAACGAGGCGCGGCAACCGGTGGGCTGAGCACCTTCATGGTGCCCTTCGTCACTCCGAACTGCTCGTGCACCGCGGCGCGGCGAACGGCCTCGGCCGGAGCCAGCCGGCCCGCGAGCAGCTCCTGGTAGGCCCCCAGCACCCGGGCGGCCTCCTCCTGGGACTCGCGCACGAACTCGACCCGGAAGCGGCGCACGCCGCGCTCCAGCAACTGGGGCACCAGCGAGGCGGCGCTCTGGGCCTGGGCGTTGAACACCGTGTTGCGGCAGCCCACGTCGACGATGACGGGGTGATCCAGGCCCAGCCGGTCGCGGAGCGAGATCTGGTGCTTCTCGCAGGGCCGCCCGCAGGTGCGGAAGTCCCGCCCGTTGGAGAGGGTGTGCGAGTACACGCAGTGCTCGGTGTGGAACGTGGCGATGTGGTGATGCAGCGCCACCGTGAAGCGGTGGGCGGGCGCGTGCTCCAGCAGCGAGAAGAGCTGGGTGGCGTCCAGATCGTGCGAGCACGTGAGCGTGTCCAGCCCCAGCCCCAGCAGGTACGAGGCGGTCACCGAGTTGGTGACGTTGAGCGAGAAGTCCCCGTGCAGCACCGGGCGCGGCTGGCCGGCGGGGCGCTCGAGGAAGTGCATCATCGCGCCCCAGTGGCGCACCAGCACGGCGTCCGGGCGCAGCTTGTCAATGCGCTGGTCATAGCCCTCCTCGCCCGGCTTCTGGACCCGGACCGTGGCGATGGTGACGCGCAAGCCAGCGGCGCGGGCCCGCTCCACGGCTCGCTGCAGGCCCACCATCTCCATCCAGTCCAGCTCCACCTCGCGCAGCCCCGCGGCGATCACGGCCTCGAGCTGCGCCTCATTGCGGCACAGCGGGAGCAGGCGCGCGGTCTCCTCGGCGGGGACCGAAGGCACGCGCTCCATGGACGCGGCGCGCACCGCATCGAGCACCGGCGTCTCCACCACGGTGCGCCGGTAGCCCTTCTCCACCGCGGAGGTGAGCTCGGTGACGAGCTGGCGGCGAAGCGCCTTGAGCTCGGAGACGGGCAGGTGCAGCCCCGAAGCCAGGCCCGAGCAGTCCAGACGCGACAGGTGGAAAGGCGTGCCTCCGAAGGCGCCCAGCTTGTCCCGGAGCAGCGCCTCATCCAGTCCTCCTCCGCGCGCCGCAGCGAGCGGGACCGGGCTGGCGGCGGAGGACTCATGTCCCCACGCGCTGGCCTGGATGCGAAGCGGACTCCCGTCCGAACCCGAGACCTTCAGCTCGAGGGGGACGCGGCCCTCCGGCTCTCCCTGCGCAATCAGGCTCTCGACGCGGCGAGCCATGGCCGGATCGCTGTTGAGCCACACGCGCTGCCCCGTCGCCACGCGCTCCAGATCCGGCCCCGGGTGGCCGAAGCCCAGCACCCAGCCTTCACCGCGGCGCTCGACACGGAAGATGGGACCCCCGGGCTCGTTCTTGTCCTCGGGCCGGCCCGCATCGAACACGACGCCCATGCCCGGGCGCGGATCCACCGCATCCGGCGCGGGCTCGCCCTTCAACGGCGAGGACACCTGCCCGGCGGGGTTCTCCGGGCGCTCCTCTCCCAGGCCGAGGCCTCCCGTCCACGGGCGCTCATCGGGGACGACCAGCACCTCCTTGCCGGAGATGGACCGGACGCGCCCGAGGTACACGCCTCGGTGCTTGGGGAAGCGGCCCTCGACGAGCGTCTGGTGATCCGAGCCCGCGAGGAAGCCATTCGAGAACCCTCGGCTGTAGGCCAGGGACATGTCCGCCAGATCCCGCTTGAGCCGGGCCTCGTCTGGAGCGCCCGCGAGGATGCTCTCCACCCAGCGCCGATACCCCTGCACCGTGGCGGAGACGTACGCCGGACCCTTGAGCCGGCCCTCGATCTTGAGGCCATGCACGCCAATGTCGATCAGGTCCGGCACGGCCCGCACGCCAGCGAGATCCTTGGGGCTGAGCAGGTACTTCACGTCCCCGAGATCCCGCGTCTCGGTATCGACGACGAGCTCGTACGGCAGGCGGCAGGACTGCGCGCACTGGCCGCGGTTGGCCGAGCGGCCTCCCCACGCCTCGCTCGTGAGGCACTGGCCGCTCCAGGACATGCACAGCGCGCCGTGGATGAAGACCTCCAGCTCCACATCCGTCTGCCCGGCCAGCTTGCGGATCTCGGCCACGGAGAGCTCGCGCGGGACGACGACCCGGCAGATGCCCAGCCCCTGGGCGAAGCGCACGCCCTCGGCGCTGGAGATCGTCATCTGCGTGGAGGCGTGCAGCTCGAGCTGGGGACACAGCGCCCGGGCCAGCAGCGCCACGGCGGGATCCTGGAGGATCAGCGCATCCACGCCCGCGGCGGCGGCGCCCCGCACGAGGTGCTCGACGATGGGCAGCTCGGGCTCGAAGACGAGCGTGTTCAGCGTGAGGTAGGCCCGAGCCCCCGCGCGGTGGATGAGGGCCACCGTCTGGGGCAGGCGTGCGAGCGAGAAGTTCTCCGCACGGGCTCGGGCATTGAAGCCCTCGTCGAGCCCGAAATAGACGGCATCCGCTCCGCTGGCGAGCGCGGCCTGAAGGGAGTCGAGATCCCCCGCGGGAGCAAGGATTTCAGGGCGGCGGGGAGGCATGGCCCCTCCTTAACACGCGAGGCACTCAAAACCTGCGCGCACAAGCCCGGCGCCGCGAGCCGCCCCGCCTCCATGGCGCGGTGCAGCGTAGCCATGCGCTGCTCTAGAGAAACCGACCGATCGAACGGAACGAGAGCGGCCAAACAAGTCAAGCTCGGATTTCCCGTGGATTCCTCTCCGACGTTCGGCATGATCCGGATCCATGGGGACTGTTGGACATCAATCGTTGGCGTGAAGGGAAGCCTGTTTGGCGCTGCCGAGTCCTCCCATCCGATTTCTGACCTACCCCTTGCTGGGAGTGGTGAAGGAGCACGTCCGGGCGGAGTTCTTCGCCCGCGTCCTGTCCCAGCGCGTGGGCCGCCCGGTGATCATGGAGCAGGCCCGCACGTACGAGAGCGTGGAGCATGAAGTGGCCTCGGGCCGGGTGGACATGGCCCTGGCCACCGCCGAGCAGTGCAACCTCTTCGAGTCCCAGTCCCGCGCCGTGCTGCGCGCGGTGAGGGCCGGCCGCTGCTACTACCACTCGGCCTTCATCTGCCGCGCGGAGGAGCCCCTCTCGTTGAACACGCTCCACGGCCGGCGCGCCGCGTGGGTGGCGCCGCTGTCCACCGCGGGCTACCTGCTGCCCAAGCGCTACCTGGAGGCCTTGGGCCTGTCCCCTTCCGAGCTCTTCGCCGAGCAGCGCTTCTACGGCACCTACCGCCAGGCGCTGCTGGCCGTGCTCTCCGGGGAAGCGGACGTCACCGCCCACTTCACCACCCACAAAGAGGAGTACATGGTCCGGGCCCTGCTCGCCGAGCGCGTGGGGCCGGATGAGCGCCGGCTGCGGCCCTTCGCCTTCTCGGAGCCGACGCTGGCCGACGGCATCATCATCACCCACCGGATGCCGCCCCCGGAGGCCGCCGCGGTGGTCAAGGCCATCACGGCGATGAGCTACGACGAGGACGGCGGCCTGAAGCCCGTGCTGGCCCCCTTCGACATCCAGGGCTTCGCGCTCGTGCAAGGCGCCGCGGTCCAGGCCCCCGCCCCGCGCGCCGCAGTCAACTCGGACTACCTCACGCTGGATGTGGACACGCAGGAGCGCTGCCAGCACGTGTGGTCCTCCACGGGGACGATCTTCGGCCGGGATGTCCGCAACAGCCAGGGCCTGAGCTTGAGGGAGCTGCTGCCTCCGGAGGCCAGCATCCCGCTGGAGTCGCTGGTGCGCTCGGCGCGCGTGAACAACGTGAGCGGCCGGATCCACTTCCGCATGGAGGCCGGTGGGCAGCCGCGCCTGTTCGCGGCCGAGGCCACGCTGCGTCCCTCCGGCCCGGGAGAGGAGCCGCCCCCCCTGGGCCTGCTGGTGCGCGACATCACCGAGCTGGACACGCTGGAGCAGGAGCTGTACCGGCTGGCCTCGTTCCCCCTGCTCCACCCGGATCCGATGCTGGAGCTGCGGCGCGACGGCCAGCTGCGCTACGCCAACCCGCCCGCCCACAGCCGCTTCCCGGATCTGCTGGAGCTGGGCACGCAGCACCCGCTGGTGAAGGCGGCGATGATGCACGCCCGGCGGAACTCCCCCTCGGATGGGCCCGAGCTGGTGCAGCTGGCCGGCCGCTTCTGGGAGGTGGTGGCCACGCCGCTGCAGGACAACGAGAGCCTGCGCGTGTTCGCCAAGGACGTGACGGCGCGCAAGCACATGGAAGTCAGCCTGATGCACGCCGATCGCATGGCCTCGCTGGGCACGCTGGCCTCGCGCGTGGGCCACGAGATGAACAACCCGCTGGCCTTCCTGATGGCGAACCTGTCCTTCGCCCGGGAGGAGATCGGCCAGCTACAGGAGGCCCTGCGCGGCGGGCGCGAGGGCGTCCAGGCGGTGGCGGTGGACGAGGTGATCGACGCGCTGAGCGAGGCGCTGGAGGGCGCCGACCGGCTGAAGGTCATCGTCCAGGATCTCCGCCAGCTCACGCGCGAGGCGCCAAGCCACCGCGCGCGGGTGGACGTGGTCAACGTGCTGGAGGACTCCCTCAAGCTGATCCGCAACGAGCTACGCCACCGCGCCCGGCTGGAGAAGGACTTCCAGCCCATCCCCCCCGTGGAGGCGGACGAGGCGGGGCTCGGGCACGTGTTCCTCAACCTGCTGCTCAACGCCGTGCAGGCCATGTCCGAGCAGGATGCCGCCCGCAACGTCCTGCGGGTGTCCACGCGCGTCACCTCGGCCGGAGAGGTGATCATCGAGGTCCAGGACACCGGCGCCGGGATGGCGCCCGAGGTGCTGTCCCGCCTCTTCGAGCCCTTCTTCACCACCCGCGCCAGCAGCACGGGGCTGGGGCTGTCCGTGAGCCACGCCATCGTCACCAGCCTGGGAGGCACCCTGCGAGCGGAGAGCCACCCCGGCGTGGGCACCCTCTTCACCGTGGTGCTCCCGGCGGCCGGCAGCCCGGTCACCACCAACCCTCCTCAGCCCGAGCACGGGCTGGCGAGCTGACCCGCGTCCGCGCCCGCGGCTTGTGCGATAGTGCGGGCATGGAGCCCGAAGCGCGCCTGGAGATCCGTCACGCTCCCCGGGAGGGATAGGCCGGGATGCTGCGTCGGCTCCTGCCCATGCTCGTGGCACTCGGATGTGGCCTGCTCGCGCTCGGCTGGGGGCTGGTGAGCCTGCAGCGCCTCTTCGCCCAGGAGACCTGGGATGCCCGCGCGCAGCTGCGCGCCCACCGCGAGGAGCTGGAGCGCTACGCCGCGGAGGCGCTGCGGCAGAAGCTCAAGCAGCAGCTCGTGGCGAGGAGCCCGGACATCAACAAGGCCGTGGAGGATCCGCTCGTCCAGGCCGATGGGCTCTATCTGTTCTTCCGCAACCATCAATTCCTGCCACGCCTCCCCCGCCCCCAGCCCGGCTCACGGATGCCCGCGGGGAAGCTCCATGGCGAGCTCAGCCAGCTCCTGGATTCCCCCTCTCCGCCCCCGGGCCCCTGGCAGGAGCGGATGGAGCTGCTGCGCTCGGTCGAGGCCGCGCTCTCGAGGAGGAATGCGGCGGGCGCCGAGCAGCTCCTGGAGGCGCTGCTGCGCTATCGGGCCGAGCACCCGCTGCCCGCGGAGCAGGAGATCCCCTTCACCGTGGTCCTGGTCGATCGGCTCCAGCGCCATGAGGCGGCCTTGCCGCTGGTGCGAGGGCTCATCCACGGCGGGCTGGCGGATGAGTTCGGAGGCACGGCGCGGGGAGCCGGGTTGCAGCGGGATCTGCTGCGCGAGTGCCAGCGCTTCACCCAGGCCGACTTCAACTTCCTCTATGAGCGCATCCGCGAGCTCAGCCTCCGGCTCGGCGAACCCACCGAGGACTTCCAGTCGCGCGTCCAGGAGCTGGGCACGGGCGCGATCGTCCTGCCGGGCAACCTCTCCGAGCCCACCCTGATCGGCGAGCGCTGGTACCTGGAACCGGACGGAGAGATCGTGCGCGGCGTCGCCATCCATCCCGAGGAGTTCCTGCGCGCCATCACCCAGGAGATGCGGAAGCGGGAGCTGCTGGGCTCCAAGGACGAGGTGCGCCTGGGACGGCTGGGCACGGTGCAGCGGCTCTCGTCCTTGCAGGTGGAGGCGATCATCCCCCGCTGGGCCGCCGAGGAGGAGGCCATCTCCCAGCGCTACGGGCTGAAGACGATGCTGGTGGCCATCTGCGGGGCGCTCGCCGTGGCCATCGTGGTGCTCGCGGGGCTGGCGCAGCACCGCAAGTACCGCTTCCTGGAGCTCAAGAGCGACTTCGTGGCCACCGTCTCCCATGAGCTGCGTACGCCCCTGGCCTCCATCCGGCTGCTGGCGGAGACGCTGGAGATGCGCGCGGGCGGCTCCCCGGAGGTGCGGGACTACCCGACGCGCATCCTCCAGGCCACGGACGGGCTGCACTTCCTCGTCGAGAACATCCTGTCCTTCAACCGCATCGACAAGGGCCGGTGGGTGCCGAAGTTGACCCAGGTGAAGCTGGAGGAGCTCATCGGCACGCTGCGGAGCGATCTGGCCAGCGCCGCCCGCGGCCCGGTGCAGCTCACGGCGGACGTGGGAGACACGGAGCTCCAGGCCGACCCGTCCCTGCTGCGCCTGCTGCTGTCCAACCTGGGCCGCAATGCCTGCGCCTACAACCACCGCAGCCCGGTGGAGATCTCCGTGCGCGTCCACGCTCCGCCCGGCCAGGGCTGCACGGTGCTCTTCGGAGACAACGGCGTGGGCATCCCCGAGAGCGAGTGGGAGCACGTCTTCCTGGACTTCTACCGGCTGACACAAGCCGGCCCGGAAGTGCACGGCAGCGGGCTGGGGCTCGCGCTCTGCCGCAGGATCATGCATGTCCATGGAGGCCAGATCCGCGTCGCCGCCTCCAGCCCGCAGGGCACCACCTTCGCGCTGACCTTCCCCGAGCCGCACCCATGACGAACCAGAGCCCTCCTGCCTCCACTCGCCCCTCCATCCTCATCGTCGAGGACGACGCGAACCTGCGAGTCGGCCTCCGGGACAACCTCCAGGACGAGGGCTACGACGTGGCCGCCGCCTCCAACGCCCGCGAGGCGGAGGCGATCCTGCGCGGCAAGGACTTCGATCTGCTCATCCTGGACGTCATGCTCCCGGGCGAGGACGGGTACTCGCTGTGCCGGAGGCTGCGCGCCGGGGGCCTGCAGAGCATGGTGATGATGCTCACCGCGCGCACGCTGGAGGATGACATCGTCAAGGGCTTCGAGGCCGGCGCGCAGGACTACCTGACCAAGCCCTACCGGCTCCGGGAGCTGCTCATGCGCGTGCGGGCGCTCGTGCGGCGAGCTGGCACCCCGCCTCCCCAAGTCATGAGCTTCGCCGGCTTCTCGCTGGACCTGGGGCGGCGCACGCTCAGCCGGGCGGATGGGAGCCTCATCGAGCTGACTCGCACCGAGTTCGATCTGCTGGCCTACCTGGTCCGCCACCGGGACAGGGCGCTGACCCGGCAGGAGATCCTCGACACGGTGTGGGGCCAGGACGTGGTGGTGGACCCGCGCACGGTGGACAACTTCGTCTCCAACCTGAAGAAGAAGCTGGGCTGGACGAGCACCTCCGGCTTCAGCATCCACACCATCCGAGGGGTGGGCTACCGGATGGAGATCGACGCCATGACAAAACCATGACGGAAAAATGGACCGGCCACGGCCATCGGAGCGCCTCGCTTCTCTACCTTGAGAGGTGCGTGGACAGGGGCGCTCCAGACCTCAGCCCACGCGGGTGAGGGGCCGCATGGTGCGGCCTGCCCCTGTCGGGAGCGCCCGTGGGAGGCAGTCATGTTCCAGTCAGTCATCGAGCAGCAGCCGTGGAGAAGCCGTCGGTTCGGGACGGGAGCGGGCGTGTCCTTGGTGGTGCACGCGGGAATCTTCGCCGCGGTGCTGGTGCTCTCCTCCGGGGTGGCGAAGCCGCCCGAGCCCGATCACCCGCTCGTGCAGTTCATGCAAGCCCCGCCGCGTGGCAACCCCAACCCTCCCGTCCAGAAGGCGGCGGCCCAGCCGCCCAAGCCCAAGGACCACAAGCCCAAGACGCCCAAGACGCTGGTGGCGCCCACCAACATCCCGCCTCCCAAGCCGCTGGACGAGACGCCTCCCAAGCCGCCGGAAGATCCCGACGAGGAGCTGCCCTACATCCCCAACAGCGATCCGAACTCCCCGGTGACCGCCGCCGCCTGCGCGTCCTGCACAGCCCTCACGAACCTGCCTCCCATGCCGGCGGAGCCCACGGGTGAGGAGACGCTCCCCTTCTCCATGGGCACCATGACGCCGCCCAAGCTGGTGTCCGGTGCACCGCTCCAGTACACGCGCGAGGCGCTCGAAGCCCAGGTCCACGGCCTGCTCATCGCCAAGTGCGTGATCACCCGTGAAGGCGACGTCGAGAACTGCCGCATCATCAAGGGCCTGCCGCACATGGAAGAGGCGGTGCTCTCCGCGCTGAAGACCCGCCACTACACGCCGGTGACGTACCAGGGCAGGCCCATCAGCGTGTCCTATATCTTCAACGTCCAGCTCGAGCTGCCCCGGTAGGCGCGACCGGCCCCAGCGGAGCAACACCCGACCCACAGGCAGCCGGTTCACGCCGGCTGCCTACAGCGTCTTCAGGTACTCGATGACGGCGTGGCGCTGTTCCTCCGAGAGTTCGTCGCCAAAGGTGTGCCCCTGGTTCGAGTATCCCGGCAGGGTGGTGTCGTAGATGCGCTTGCGGAGAGAAGGGTCGGTCTCGGCCGCCTTTCCGTGTGAAAGGACCTGGTGCTTCCAACCCAGGGCCACCGGATCGAACTGGCGCTGGCTGAACGAGCGGCGCCACCAGGTGGGGCGCTTGCGGCTATCGAGCACGGCCTCCACCGTGGGCACCGAGCCGTTGTGCAGATACGGAGCGGTGGCCCAGATGCCATCCAGCGGCGGAGCCACGTACCCAGGCCCCGGCACCAGCCGCGCCGTGCGCCCGTAGAACGAGCGGTTGAACCACTCCACCATGGGCAGCCCCTCGCGAGCGGTGGCCTGCCACAGCAGCGGATCCGTGCCCACCTCCTCCAGCGGAATGATGAGGTTGGGATAGGACTCCTTGTCTCCGTAGGTGCCGTGGCACTCGGAGCAGAAGGCCTCGAAGAGCTCGCGCCCCTCGGCGGCCAGCTTGCGATCGATGGGATACGGGTACCGGGGAGGCCGGAGCGTGGTGAGGTAGGCCCGCACGTCGTTGAAGGTGCTGTCGATGCGCTCGGCCTCCTCCACGCTGTCGGTGCACAACATGGAAGCCGACATCATCAACCGCGCATGGTCTCCCCGGCCGATGCCGGTGTGGAACATGGCGTGCTTCTTTCGCAGCAGCCACCATGCTGGGACATCCGCGGGCACCGGCGCTTCCCGGGGCAGCTCGTGGCGGGGCTCGTCGGACCAGGCGAGCGTGTCCGGATCCCGGTGCGCCGAGAGCACCGCCGCCAGGTTGTCCGCGGGGTTGACTCCGATGGTGTCCGGCCGCGTGTAGGGGCTGACGGCGCGGATGCGCCCGGACCAGCGCCACCACTCGGCCAGCTCGCCACTGTCGCGCACCAACAGGCCGGCGGCCGTGGCGAAGGGAGCGAAGTCCTCGGTGAGATCCAGCGCCGAGTTACCCAGCCCGATGATGACGCCGTCCTCCGTGGGCGTGGCGTGGCAGCCCAGGCAGTTGGCCGTCACCACCTCCACGCCTCGCGAGGTCTTCAGCGCCGTCACGTCATAGGAGAGCCGCGCATTATGGCCACGCCTCCCCGGGAGCCTGCGGCTGGCGGGCGCGTCACCGAAGGCCATGCGGTAGATGGACCAGGGCACTCCGCAGCTCACGTAGTCGCCATTCACCAGGGTGTCGTAGCCAGCCTTGGGATCTCCCGGGCGCTGAGGCTCCTCGGGGATCGCGAAGCGCACCGAGCCCGCGGGCGGCGCCTTCGGAAGCGGCTGGGAGGGAAGCTCCGGGTGGCCCGCTTCCATCGTCAGGGACAGCAGGCCCAACCCGATCAGCAGCAGCGGTCTCATGCCAGGCTCCAGGCAACGCCGCTCCGAGGTGTGGAGCGGCAGAACGGAGCGAGGCTGCCTCAGGCCCCGAGGGACTTGGCTCTCACGCCTCCCAACGGTCGCGGCAGGCCGCTGGGTGGTCGCCGCGCCCCGCCGAGCTGCCCTGGGCCGCGATACACCCACCTCAAGGGTCGATCGGTATCGAGAAGAGGAACGTGGCCCCCTGCCCCACCATGCTCTCGACCCAGATCGTCCCTCCATGGGACTCGAGGATCGCCTTGGAGATGGCGAGGCCCAGCCCGAGGCTCTCGCGGGCCCGCCTCTTCGCCTGCCAGTACCGGTCGAAGATATGGGCCCGGTCCTCTTCGGCAATCCCCGGGCCCGTGTCGCTGACGCTGAACACGACCCGCGTTCTCTCTCCCCGGGTCCGTACCTTGACGACGCCACCCGAGTCCGTGAACTTGATCGCGTTGCCGATCAGGTTCGAGAGCACCTGCATGATGCGCTCGCGATCGCAGCGGACCTTCAGCAGCGACGAGTCCAGCTCCTTCGCGAGTCGGACCTCCTTCTCGTCCGCACTGGGTTGCAACAACTCGATGGACTCTGTCACCAGCTCATCCACGTCATGCTCGGCGAGGTCGATCCGGAGCTGCCCCACCTCGATGCTGGAGAAATCGAGCAGGTCCCGAATCATGTGGATCATCCGATCGGATGCGCGCCTGATCCTCTGGGCGATCCGCTTCGTCTTCGAGGGCTGATCGGCCTCCTGTGTCTCGGAGAGGAGCTGAGCGGCCCCTGCCTGGATCGTCCCCAGCGGATTGCGGAGATCATGCGATACGACCGCCAGGACCTCCTCCCGCATGCGGACGGCGGTCTGGGCCTGCTCGTACAGCCGCGCGTTGTCGATGGCGAGCGCGCCTCTGCGGGCGAGCTCCGCGGCCAAGAGGGGCTCATCCGAGGAGTAGTGCCTGTCACGAGCGGCCAGGAAGAGCATCGCGCCAAAGGTCTTGCCCCGCGCCGTCAGCGGAACGCACATATAGGACTGAACTCCCAGATCGCGCAGGATGTTGGGGTTCTCGAGCCCGAGAGCCTCGCCGACCCAGCCCGCATCGGAGATGTCCGGCATCAACTCCGGCTGCCCGGTGTGCACCACATGCGCCACTCCGCGCGCCAACTGGGATTCGCTGGGCAGGGATCGCATGGCCTTCTGGACGATTCGCTCCTGCCCCGGGTCGACATGCGCGACTGCGACGGGCTGGATGCTCGGGTCGTCGACGATCTCCACGATGCACGCCTGGGCCAGCTCCCGCGTTGCCAGACGGGCCACCGTGTCCAGAGTGGTCTGATAGTCGAGCGATCCGGCGAGCACCGTACCGACATCGGCCAGGAAGGCCATGGCGCGCTCGGTCAGCATGCGCTCTGTCAGGTCCCTGGCCACGTTGGAGAAGCCGCGCAGGCGGCCATCCGGATCCCGCACCGCGCTGAGCACGAGGCTGGCCCAGAACATGGCTCCCCCCTTCCGGACCATCCAGCCTTCGAACTCGGCGCGTCCCTCCGCCCCGGCACGCTGTAGCAGCCGCTCGAGGACCCCCTTCTCCAGCTCCTCGGCCCGGAAGAAGACCGAGATCGGCATCCCGATGGCCTCCGCCGCCGTGTAGCGCTTCATCCGCTCCGCGCCGGGGCTCCAGCTCGCGACATACCCGTCCGGGGACACCATGAAGACGCCGAAGTCCTGGAGGCTGTCGATCAGCAGCCGGAGCCGCTCCTCGCTGTTGCGCAGGGCCTCCTCGACCTTCTTGCGTTCGGACAGATCCCTGGCGACGTTGGAGATGCCTCGGAGCTGGCCGTTCTCGTCTTCCACCGCGCTCAGGGTGACGAGCCCCCAGAACTGAGCGCCGCCCTTTCGAACCAGCCACCCCTCATAGGTGGCGCTGCCATTCGCGAGCGCCTGCTCGACGAGCCGCTCCGGTGTGCGCTTCTGGCGCTCCTCTTCCGGGAAGAAGTGCGAGATCGTCGAGCCGACGATCTCCTGGGCGCGGTACCCCTTGAGCCGCTGCGCACCTTGATTCCAGCTCTCCACCTCACCCTGCGTGGACACCATGAACACGCCGTAGTCATGAACGCTCCCGACGAGCAGCCGGAAGTACTCCTCGCTGCGTCGAAGCTCCTGCTCGGTACGTTTGCGCTCGGTCACATCCCTGGCGAGCATGGAGAAGCCTCGGAGGTGGCCGCTCTCATCCTCCACGGCGCTGACGGTGATCAGCCCCCAGAAGGTCTCTCCGCCCTTGCGGACGAGCCAGCCCTCGTAGTCCGCGCGCCCCACCCGCGCCGCGTCCGTGAGGAGCCGCTCCGGAATGCCGTTGCCGGCCGCGTCGTGAGGGAAGAGCCCCATCATCGGCGACCCGATGATCTCGTGGGCCCGATAGCCTTCGAGCCGCTGCGCGCCGCGGTTCCAGGTCTCGATGATTCCAACGGGCGACACCATGAACACGCCGTAGTCCTGACTCTCGACGAGCAGCCGGAAGTGCTGTTCGCTCTCCTTCAGCGCCTGCTCCGTCTGCCTGCGCTGGGTCAGGTCCCTGGCCACGTTCGAGAAGCCTCGCAGGCGCCCTCGCTCGTCGGTGATGGCGCTCAGGGTCAGGTTCCCCCAGAATTGCGTGCCATCCTTGCGCACCAGCCAGCCCTCGTACTCGACCTGCCGCTCCAGCTCCGCTTTCTCCAGGAGCCGCTTGGGCGTCTCCTTCTCGAGTTCGTCGGCTGGAAAGAAGCGCGAGAGCGGCATCCCGATGGCCTCTTCGGCCCGGTACCCCTTGAGCCGCTGCGCCCCAGGGGTCCAACTGGCCACGCTCCCGTCGAGCGCCAGCATGAACACGCCATAGTCGCGGAGGTTCTCAATGAGCAGGCGGGAGTGGGCCTCCTCATCTCGAAGCGCGTGCTCCGTCTTCTTGAGCCTGGAAATGTCGACGGTCAGCCCGGCGAGCAGAAACCTTCCATTCGAGCGGCTGCTGCGATGCACGGTGGTCTGGGCCCAGAGCACCTCACCGTCGAGCCGGCACAGCCGATGCTCGCACGTCTGCATGCCGCCCTCGGAGACCACCTGGTGCAGCGTCTCCAGGAAGCGGCCCCAGTCCTCGGAGTGGACATGCTTCTTCAGGAAGCCCTCTTCAGGCTCCCACTGCTCCGCGGGATAGCCCAGCATCACGGCCGCGGACTCGCTGATGAACAAGGGTTGGACAGCGGCGATATCCACCTCCCAGATGAAGGCGCCACCCAGGTTCCTCAACAGGTCGTCAGCTCGGAGCTCGGACGAGTGAGCATCGGCCTGGGCATCCATCATTGGCAGCTTCCTCCATCTCCGCTGGCCCAAACGATCCAATGATCTTTTGAAATCCCTCTGATGAGGTGGGAGTGCGCAGGCGAATCCGCAATGGCATGACCGGTCGGCTCCGTATTGCTGGCATGCTTGGAGGGGCGCGCGACCCCATGAAACTTGATTTTCCGGAAGAAACGGATTTTACTGTAGTCCGAGGTTAACCTTGGACCCGATCCTTGCCCTATGAGTCGCTCGGCCATCCAGCAGTGGACGGAGTCCTTCGCTGAGGCGCTGATCCGGCGCGCCACGCAATTGGGCGCCACGCAGCGTGACGAGACGGGGAAACACTCGCGCGAGATCCTCAGCCGGCTCCACAGCGCCGCCATGCGCTTCGAGTCGCTCCACTTTGGAGGACCCGATCTGAGCTGGGGCCGGGCGCGGGAGGAGGACGTGGCGGCCCTGCCCCATCCTCCGGTGTCCTCGGGACGCATCGTCTGCATTCCGTTCAGCGTCAACCAGCACCCCGACCTCCCCGAGGCCTGGGACTACGGCGCGGGCGTGGCGCTGGTCCACGATGAGGACGAGGCGGCGGCGATCAGCTTCGGCCGGGGGCGCCGGACGATCTCCGTCTCCCGGAGCGAGGGCGAGGCGCGCATCGGCTTTGGCGGCGACATGCCGTTGATCGATGACGTGCCGGGGCTGGACACGCTGGCGCCTCCCGCGCAGCGGGTGATGCATCCCTACTGGGCCCTGGCCTGCTGCCTCCTCAGCGTGGATGGGTATGGCACCTGCTTCCTCGAGGGCCACCGGGTGTCCGCGCGAGGAATGAGCCCCGAGGCCAACATCATCTCGGTGTTCCGTCGCACGCTCGGGCTGCACATCGAGAACGAATACGGCGAGTCCTCCTGGCACGATCACGTCTACTGCGCGCTGGCGTGGACTCCCGAGGCGCTGGGGCGCTGGCGCCGGCTGCGCGATCCGGCGGTCCGCGCCAGCGCGGGCGATCCCTGCCCGCTGTGCAGAGGCCGGCTGGAGGACACGGATCTGCTCGAGCCCGCCGCGGCGTTCACGGGCAAGGGCTCCGCCACGGGAGGCATGGTGCGCCTGCGCTGTGCGAGCTGCACGACGATCTTCCGCACGTCCCGGTGGCGCACCTCGAAGTTCGAGCCGGCGCAAGCCTCCGGCATGGCCAAGGGGCTCTGAGGGAGCCAGCGGTCCTCGGCGGACTCAGCCCAGCGACTTGTGGGCGTCCGCGAGGCTCTGGACCACGAGCGCCGTCCAGCCCGTCTGGTGCGCGGCGCCGAGCCCCCGGCCATTGTCTCCGTGGAAGTACTCGTAGAAGAGCACCAGCTCCCGCCAGTCCGGATCCTCCGCGAAGCGCCGATCGTCTCCATGGCAGGGCCGCCGGCCCGTGCCGTCGGGCATGAAGATGCGGCAGAGCCGCGAGGACAGCTCTCGCGCCACCTCGGCCAGCGTCATCATCTGCCCGGAGCCCGTGGGACACTCCACCTTGAGCCCCTCGCCATAGAAGTGGTGGTAGCGCTCGAGCGCCTCGATGAGCAGGTAGTTGAGCGGGAACCACACCGGGCCCCGCCAGTTGGAGTTGCCTCCAAACATGCCGCTGTCGGACTCGCCGGGCACGTACGCCACGCGGTAGTCCTCGCTCCCCACGCGGAACACGAAGGGATCCTCGGCGTGGGCGCGCGACAGGGAGCGGATTCCGTGGTCGGAGAGGAACTCGCGCGGATCCAGCACGTGGCGCAGCACCCGGACCAGACGCTCCTTCGAGGGAATGGCCAGCAGCCGATGGCCACCCGAGCCCGCGTGCTCGGACGAGGCCATATAGGAGGTGTTCTGCGCCAGATCAGCCCGGTTCTCCAGGAACCAGCGCAGCCGCCGGGCGAAGCCGGGCAGCCGCTCGATGAGGCGATCCTCGAGCACCTCGGCGGCGAAGAGCGGCACCAGCCCCACCATGGAGCGCACGCGGAGGGGCACGTCCTGCCCGTCCACCCAGAGGTGATCGTAATAGAAGCCGTCCTGCTCGTCCCAGAGGCCGGAGCCGCCCAGGTGGTTCATCGCGTCGACGATGGCGACGAAGTGCTCGAAGAACTTGGAGGCGATGTCCTCGTAGGCCGGATCCTCCTGGGCCAGCTCGAGCGCCATGGAGAGCATGGTGGTGCAGAAGAAGGCCATCCACGCGGTGCCGTCCGCCTGGTGCAGGTGGCCGCCGGTGGGCAGCGGCTTGGAGCGATCGAAGACACCGATGTTGTCCAGGCCGAGGAAGCCTCCGGAGAAGAGGTTGCGCCCGTCCACGTCCTTGCGGTTGACCCACCAGGTGAAGTTGAGCAGCAGCTTGTGGAAGACGCGCGCCAGGAACAGCCGGTCCCGCTTCCCCTTCGAGCCCGTCATCTTGTACACGCGCCAGCACGCCCACGCGTGCACGGGCGGGTTCACGTCCGAGAACTCGAACTCGTACGCGGGGAGCTGGCCATTGGGGTGCATGAACCACTCGCGCAGGAACAGCACGAGCTGCTCCTTGGCGAAGAGCGGATCCACCCGCGCGAACGGGATCATGTGGAACGCGAGATCCCACGCGGCGTACCAGGGATACTCCCACTTGTCCGGCACCGAGATGATGTCCCGGTTGTAGAGGTGGCCCCACTCGCGGTTGCGCCCCTGTTTGCGCGAGGTGGGCGGTGGAGGTGAGTTGGGATCTCCCTCCAGCCAGGGCTGCACGGCGTAGTGGTAGAACTGCTTGCCCCACAGCAGGCCCGCGTAGGCCTGCCGAGCCACCCGCCGCTCCTCCTCCGGCAGCGTGTGCGGCAGCCGCGTGGCGTAGAACTCGTCCGCCTCGGTGATGCGCTGCTCGAAGGTTCGATCGAAGGCCTCGCCGAAGATCTGCTGCGGGGCCTCGGCCTCGGCGAACAGCCGCAGCGACAGCAGCACGGAGCCGCCCGCGGGGATCTCCAGCGTGTAGTGGAACGCGGCCTTGGTGCCCACCCGCTCTGGGTTCACCGCATCCTTTTGGCCGTGGACCACGTAGTCGTGGAAGGCGTCCTTCACGTGGCGCGCTTTGTTGGGCACCCGGTAGAGCCGCTGGAGGTTCGTCTCGTTCTCGGTGAACAGCCGCTCGGGACGCGCTCCACCCTCGGGCGCCTGGGCGTGGAGCCGGTAGCGCCCGAGCGAGTCCTGCTCGGCGAGGATGGCGTCCTCTCCCACGGCGGACATGTTCGGCTTGGACCAGTAGCCCTCGCCCTGGCGGCCCCAGGTCCAGGTGTTGCGGCACCAGAAGGTGGGCAGCACGTGGATCCGCGCGGGTCTCGGCCCCCGGTTGGCCACGGTGATGCGGATGAGCAGATCCTCCGGGGTGGCCTTGGCGTACTCGGCGAAGACGTCGAAGTAGCGGCGGTCGTCGAAGATGCCGGTGTCAGCCAGCTCGAACTCGGGCTCGTCACGGCCCCGGCGCTGGTTCTCCTCCACGAGGCGGGCGTAGGGGAACTGCGCCTGCGGATACTTGTAGAGCGCCTTCAGGTACGAGTGGGTCGGCGTGGAGTCGAGGTAGAAGTACTCCTCCTTCACGTCCTCGCCGTGATTGCCCTGCGGCCCCGCGAGCCCGAAGAGGCGCTCCTTGAGGAAGGGATCCTGCTCGTTCCACAGCGCCAGCGAGAAGCACAGGCGGCACTGCCGGTCGGTGATTCCCAGCAGCCCATCCTCGCCCCAGCGGTAGGCGCGGCTGCGAGCGTACTCGTGCGGGAAGTCCGTCCAGCTCGTCCCGTCCGGGGAGTAGTCCTCGCGGACGGTGCCCCACTGGCGCTCCGAGAGGTACGGCCCCCACCGCTTCCAGTTGTGCGAGCGGCGCTCATCCTCGGCCAACCGGCGCGCCTCGGCGCCGAGCCCACGCTGGGGAGATGAATTGCTCATGATCTCCAACATACGCCAACCGGCGAGAGGAGGCCCGATCGACACTCGATCCGAGCGGCTGTAACGTGCCGCGCCCATGCGCCGCCTCCCGCTCGCCTCGCTCCTGCTCGCGGCCCTCGCGCTCTCGGGGTGCCCTCGCGAGCTCCGCCCTCTTCAGCCCACCCTGACCCAGACGGCGGAGGAGCTCTTCGCCTCCGTCGAGGCCGAGGGCGCGATCACGAGCGTCATCGTCCTGGATGCCCAGACGGGAGCGCCCCTCTACGCGCACCACGAGCACGCCCGCTCGCTCCCGGCCTCGACGATGAAGATCGTCTCCACCTCCGCGGCCCTCTCCGCCTTCGGGGCCGACTTCCGCTTCCGCACGCCCGTGTCGCTCGCGGGCAACCACAAGGGCGAGCTCTTCGAGGGGGATGTCGTGGTGGAGTCGTCCGGGGATCCCTCGCTGGGCTCGTGGCGCTTCCCGGACACCGCGCTCGCCTGCGATCAGATCGCCGACGCGCTGTGGGGGCGCGGCATCCGGCGCTGGCGGGGCTCGCTCCAGGTGAAGGCTCCCGACACGGGGCTGGATGGGCCGCTCGGCCCCGGGTGGGCCTGGGATGACGAGGCGTACTCCATGAGCGCCATGCCCATGCCGTTCGTCTTCCGCGAGAACGTGGTCGACTTCTCCCTGCTGCGCGCCGACGGCGCTCCCTGCTCCGCCCAGCCCACGCTCCAGATCACTCCCCGGTTCGCGCCGTTCTCCGCCGTCGTGCAGCTCGACACCAGTGGCGCCAGATCCGGCTTCGCCTGCCTGCGCGAGCACAACCCCTCCCGGGTGCGCTGCGTGTGGCGCTCGGCCGCCAAGCAGTGCCCGCGCGTCAACTCGACCCGCCTCGCCATTGACGATCCCCAGGCGCTCTTCAGCGCCTGTGTGGAGGACGCCCTCACCCGCCGCGGCCTCACGCACCTGCCCTCGCCCACGCCTCGGGAGCCGGCACCCGCCCCGGCCCCCGCCACCACCGAGCCGCTCCTGGAGCTCGTCAGCCCCCCGCTCTCGGAGATCGTGAAGGCCACCAACAAAGAGTCCCTCAACCTCTACGCCGAGCGCCTGGCCCTGCGCTTCACCCGCGAGCGCACCGGCTACGAGCGCTACACCGATCTGCGCAAGGCGATGGCGGACGAGCTGACGCGCCGCGGTGTCTCCTCGCGGGATCTGCGCCCGGTCGATGGCAGCGGGCTGTCGCGCTACAACCTCGCCACGGCGAACGGGCTGGCGCGCGTGCTCTTCACCAGCCTGCAGGAGCCCTACGGGGCCGCGCTCCTGGAGAGCCTGCCCATCGCCGGGGTGGATGGGACACTGGCCGGCAGCGGGAGCTCCGCCGAGACCGTGGGGCGCATCCGAGCCAAGACGGGCACGCTCTCCAGCCAGAAGGCCTACGTGGGCGTCGCCGAGCGGCCTCATGACGCCGAGCATCCCCGGGTCGTCTTCTCCCTGATGCTGGGCAACATGGACGAGCAGCCCGCTCTCTCCGCCGCGGGCGTCTTCGACAGGTTCGCGCAGGCCTTGATCACCCAGCCGCTGCGGTAGTCCGCCTGGCTGCCGCTCCAAGCCCCTCCCTCGCACCCAACGGTGCCTGTGTGTATTGTCCCAGCGTGCGCCTGCGCCTGGGTTCGAGGGGAGTCATGATCGTGAGCGCCCTGCGCCGCTGGCGCTCGGGGTTGCCACCGGCGGCAGAGCAAGCGCTCAAAGTGCTCCTCGGCTTCGTTGCACTCTTCGGTGCCTACCTCGCCTTCGCGGAGGTCAGCTACGTCTTCGTCTTTCCTCCTCGGAAGAACTCCATCTTCTGGCTGGCCAGTGGCGTGGCCCTGGCCTGGTTTCTCCGCACGCCCTCCTCTCGCTGGCCCGCCTGGGCCCTCGCCATCTTCGGCGCAGAGGGGTGGGTCTGCTTGCAGAATGGCCTCCCACTCCCTGTCGCCATGACTTGGGGGGTGGTCGCCGGCCTCCAGCCTCTCGTCGGCGCCTGGCTCTTACGCCCGCCGGCAGGCCGCCGTTTCGTGTTTGGGCACGCCGGGGACGTCGTGCGCCTCGCCTTGCTGGGCGCTGGGGCCGGCGCATTTCCAGGCGCGCTCCTCGCGGCGGCTGCCAACGTCGCATGGCTGGAGCCAGGCGCGTACTGGACCAAGGTGGCCGCGTGGTGGAGCAGCGACGTCCTCGGGGTGATCCTCCTCAGTCCCTTCTTGCTGGCCTGGACAAAGCCCGCGCGGCCTCGCTTCGGCCGCGCGGTCGAAGCCCTGGCCTTGCTCGCGCTGCTGGCGACCGCGGGTTGGTGGGTGTTCGCCACCCTGCAGTCGCGTGAGCTCGACGCGGCGCTTCCTTTTCTCCTGCTCCCCTTGATCACGTGGCCGGCCCTGCGTCTTGGAGTGCAAGGCGCGACGGCTGCCACGGTCATCCTCGACCTGATAGCGACCTGGAACACGATTCACGAGCGCGGTCCCTTCGCGATGCTGAGCGCCACCGTCGGCACACGCATCCTGAACCTGCAGCTCTACATCGCGTTCCTCAACTTGTTCGTGCTGATCCTGGCGGTGGTCGTCGTCAAGGAGCAGCAGGCGCGCACCGCCGCTCAGCAAGCGGAGCAGCGCGCCCGGTTTCTCGCCGCCGCTTCCGAGAGCCTGTCGGCCTCGCTTGACTACGCGGCGAGCCTCTCTGCTCTGCCGCGACTGTGCGTGCAGTCGCTGGCGGACTGGTGCGTGCTCGATCTCGTCGAGGACAAAGAGCTGCGGCGCCTGGCCTCCGCGCATCGAGATCCCTCGAAGCAAAAGCTCCTCAAGGAGCTCGCGGAGCGCTATTCGCCCGGCAGCCGCTCGCCGCAGCCCGCGGCACAGGTTCTCCGCACGGGTGAGCCTGTCCTGTTGCCTCAGACGACCCACGAGCTCATCCGGACTTTCAGCGTCAGCGACGAGAACGCACGCGTCATCCAGGAGCTCGGCACGCACTCGGTGATGGCCATCCCGCTCGCCGTCCGCGGGAAGATGATCGGTGTGCTCACCCTCGCCTCGATGAACCCTGACCTCCAGTACGGCCCCACCGACATCGCGTTCGCGAGCGAGCTCGGGCGCCGGGCCGCGATCGCGATCGAGAACGCGCGGCTGTACGCGGACGTGCAACGCGGCAAGGCGGAGCTGCGCCGGGCCAACGATGAGCTCGAGCAACGGGTGGAGGAGCGCACACACGAGCTCAAGCAGGCCCAGACGCGGCTGGTGGACACGGCGCGCGAGGTGGGCATGTCGGAGGTGGCCTCCAACGTGCTGCACAGCGTGGGCAACGTGCTCACCAGCGCTGTCATCAACTTCGAGACCATGTCCAGGGCGGTAGGCTCCTCTCACGTCAGCCGCTTGAAGCGGGCCACGGCCCTGCTGCAGAAGCACCGCGAGCACCTGGCGGACTTCCTGGCCCCGGGAGCGCGCGGCAGCCACCTGCCGGACTACCTGTCAGCGGTGGCTGACGAGCTGATGGGCGAACAGACCCGCCTGCGGGAAGACCTGGAGGCGATGGGCCGGCACATCGAGCACATCCGCACCATCGTCCAGGTGCAGCAGAACTACGCCAGGACCGCGCTGATGCTGGAGGAGTGCGACCTGGCGCAGCTCATCGACGACGCCCTGCGCATCCAACTGGCGGCGCTCGATCGCCACGGGGTGTCCATCCAGCGCGAGCTGTCACCGGTGCCCAGGCTGAATGTGGACAAGCACAAGGTGCTGCAGATCCTCGTCAACCTCATCAGCAACGCGAAGGACGCGCTGGACGCGGTCCCCGAGGGGAGCCGCACCCTGAGCGTGCGGCTCAGCGCTGAAGGGAAGCTGGCGCGCATCCAGGTGAGGGATGATGGGAGGGGAATCGCGCCGGAGGTGCGAGGGAAGCTCTTCGTGCACGGCTTCACCACGCGCAAGGACGGACACGGCTTCGGGCTGCACACCAGCGCGCTGGCGGCGCAGCTGCTCGGGGGCCGCCTCATGCTGGAGAGCGAGGGGCTGGGCAAAGGCGCCGTGGCGACGCTGGAGCTTCCGCTCTCCTGATTATAGAAACGCTGCCCAACCCATCCCGAGGTGCCGAATTTGAAGCTCAAGCCCGCGCTCACCGCGCTCTCGCTGCTGCTGCCCCTCACCTCTCTCGCCGGCAAGGCGGCCTCCGGCCCGCCCGTGGCGGAGAAGAAGGTGGTGGTGGACACCTACCAAGACACGAAGGTCGAGGACCCATACCAGTGGCTCGAGTCCTCCGCGGATCCCAAGGTGCAGGAGTGGACCCAGGGCCAGAACGCCCATACGCGCGCCATGCTGGACAAGCTGCCGGGGCGCGAGGCGATCCGCCAGCGCGTCACCGAGCTGATCACCTGGCAGTCCGCCTCCTACTTCGATCTGGAGGACCGAGGCGGAACCCTGTTCGGCCTCAAGGCCCAGCCGCCCAAGCAGCAGCCGATGCTGGTGACGATCGGCTCGCTGAGCGACACCGCGAGCGCGCGCGTCCTGCTCGATCCGACGGTGGTAGACCCCTCCGGGAAGACGACCATCGACTTCTTCGTCCCCTCGCCGGACGGCAAGAAGGTGGCGGTGTCGCTGTCCAGGGATGGAACGGAGAGCGGCGACGTCTACATCTATGACATGGCCACGGGCAAGCAGATGCCCAACGAGATGGTGCCCCACGTGAATGGCGGCACGGCGGGCGGCAGCCTCGCGTGGACCGGCGACAACCAGAGCTACTTCTACACGCGCTACCCGCGCGGCACCGAGCGCCCCGCCGAGGACATGAACTTCTTCCAGCAGGTGTACTTCCACAAGCTCGGCACGCCGGCGGACAAGGACACCTACGCGATCGGCAAGGACTTCCCGCGCATCGCGGAGTCGGCGCTGGAGACGTCCAAGGACGGCAAGTACATCTTCGATCTGGTGGGCAACGGGGACGGCACCGAGCACATGCTGTACCTGTACGGGCCCTCGGGCCAGTGGCAGCAGGTGTCGCGCTTCGAGGACATGGTGGTGGGCGCGCGGTTCGGCGAGGACGGGGCGCTGTACCTGAAGTCGCTCAAGGACGCGCCGCGCGGCAAGGTGCTGCGTCTGCCGCTGGCCACGCCGGCGCTGGACAAGGCCACGGTGATCGTCCCCGAGGGCAAGGCCACCATCATGGGCTTCCTGCCCACGCAGGGGCGGCTCTACCTCGTCGAGCAGCTGGGCGGTCCGTCGCAGCTGCGCATGGTGGATCTGAAGGGCCAGGACCTGGGGCTGGTCCCCACGCTGCCGGTGTCCACGGTGGGCGGGCTGGTGAACCAGAGCGGGGATGACGTGCTCTTCGCCAACGTGAGCTACGTGGAGCCGATGGCCTGGTATCGCTACTCGGCGAAGGAGGGCAAGGCGACGAAGACGGCGTTCGCGCAGACCTCGCCGGTGGACTTCAGCGACATCGACGTGGTGCGCGCGGAGGCCACCTCCAAGGACGGCACGAAGGTGCCGCTCACCATCCTCAAGGCCAAGGGCGTCAAGCAGAACGGCAACAACCCCACCCTGCTCACGGGCTACGGCGGCTTCAACATCGCCATCACCCCGGGCTTCAACAAGCTCAGCCGGGCGTGGCTGGAGCAGGGCGGCGTCATCGCGATCGCCAACCTGCGCGGAGGCTCGGAGTTCGGCGAGGAGTGGCACGCCAACGGCTCGCTGACGAAGAAGCAGAACGTGTTCGATGACTTCTACGCGTGCGCGAAGCTGCTGGTGGATCAGAAGTACACGCAGCCGAAGAAGCTGGCCATCGAGGGCGGCAGCAACGGCGGCCTGCTCATGGGCGCGGTGCTGACGCAGCACCCGGAGATGTACGGCGTCGTCGTGGCGCGCGTGGGCATCTACGACATGCTGCGGGTGGAGACGACGCCCAACGGCCAGTTCAACGTGACCGAGTACGGCACGGTGAAGGATCCCGAGCAGTTCAAGGCGCTCTACGCGTACTCGCCCTACCACCACGTGAAGGATGGGGCGAAGTACCCGCCCACGCTCTTCACCTCGGGAGCGAACGATCCGCGCGTGGATCCGTTCCACTCGCGCAAGATGGTGGCGCGGATGCAGGCGGCCACGGGCGGCAAGGGCCGGATCTACCTGCGCGCGGCGGGCGGCGGCCACGGCATCGGCAAGCCCCTGTCCGATCGGATCGAGGAGGAGGTGGACATCTACTCGTTCCTCTTCAACGAGCTGGGGGTGAAGTACCAGCCGGTGAAGCCGGTCGCCGCCCCGGCATCCAAGTAAGCACCACGGAAGGGGCCGCCTCGAAGCGTTTCCGGGGCGGCCCCACTGTACGTCACGGCTGGATCCCTTTTCCTCAGTCCTCCATTGCACAGCCCACCCCAGGGGTTCTCTGAATTTCATAGGACATAGGGTGAGATTCGCCCCCATGTCCGACCCCAAGCAGCCCCCTCCGGCTCCCAACGCCCTCAATCCTTCCACTACCGTGTCGTACGGGGCCGGTACCGCGCAGCGCCCACCTTCGGCTCCTCCGCCCAACACGGTCGCGGCCCAACCCAACACGGTGGCGCCCAAGGGCCCGGTGAGCCCGCGCAGCGTGGAGCTCGTGCAGCGCACCTGGTCCCAGGTGCTGCCCATCTCGGATGCCGCCGCCGGCCTCTTCTATGACCGGCTCTTCGAAATGGAGCCCTCGCTTCGCTCCATGTTCAAGAGCGACATGGGGCAGCAGAAGAAGAAGCTGATGCAGACGCTCAGCATCGCCGTGGATGGGCTGAACAACCCTCAGCGCCTCATCCCCGTGCTGGAGCAGCTCGGCGTGCGCCATGCCGGCTACATGGTGCAGGAGCACCACTACGGCCTGGTCGGTGAAGCCCTCCTGTGGACCCTTCGCGAGGGCCTCGGCGACTCCTTCACCCCAGAGGTCGAGACCGCATGGCGGGAGGTCTACGGCGCCGTCGCTGGCGTCATGAAGAAGGCTGCTGCTTCGGCCGGCAAAGTCTCCACGCCGCCGCCGGCCTCCTCACGTCCGACAGCGTCCGCGCCTCCGGTGCCGTCCGCGCCTCCGGTGCCGTCCGCGCCTCCGGTGCCGTCCGCGCCTCCGGTACACGCCGCTCCTCCTCCCATCCCCCTTCCCTCTCCGGCAGTCGCTGCCCCGCGCTCGGCCGCGCCCCCGGTGGCACCGCCCACCCCGGTGGCGGCACCGTCTGGCTCGACCTCGGTCAAAGGCCCGGTGAGCCCGCGCAGCGTGGAGCTCGTGCAGCGCTCCTGGGCTCAGGTGATGCCCATCTCGGATGCCGCCGCCAGCCTCTTCTATGACCGGCTCTTCGAGCTGGAGCCCTCGCTTCGCTCGATGTTCAAGAGCGACCTAGGACAGCAGAAGAAGAAGCTGATGCAGACGCTCAGCATCGCCGTGGATGGGCTGACCAATCCCCAGCGCCTCATCCCCGTGCTGGAGCAGCTCGGCGTGCGCCATGCCGGCTACATGGTGCAGGAGCACCACTACGGCCTGGTCGGTGAAGCCCTCCTGTGGACCCTTCGCGAGGGCCTCGGCGACTCCTTCACTCCGGAGACCGAAGCCGCCTGGAAGGAGGTCTACGGTGTCGTCGCCGGCGTCATGAAGAAGGCCGCGGCCTCGAGCCCGGTGTCGAAGCCTCCGGTGAGCGCTCCCGCCCCGGTGCCCTTTGAGCCCCCCGTGCCGGAGTTGGATGTGTCGGAGGTGGAGTTCTCGCCGCCAGCGGAAGGCCATGCCATCGGTGACCAGACGATCCCCTACCCGATGCTGGCCCAGACCCGGCTGCTGGGCCTCCAGCCCTTCGCCCAGCCTCCCGTCCCCAGCGAGGCTCCGCCGGAGAACCGAGCCGTCGCTGCTCCCGCGGCGGCGCCCTCCGCCGCGATCTCCATCCCGCTGAACGTCCCGAAAGAGGTGACCTTCAACGTCCACCTCAACATCAAGCTCGAGGCGGACGCGGCCCTGAGCGCCCTGGCGATGCGGGCCGCGGCCCCAGAGCCCCCCGCGCCCAAGCCCGCCCCGGTCCGGACTCCTCCGCCCGAGCCGCCCGCTCCTGCTCGCGCCTCGGTCTCCCCGGTGCTGCTCGTCGCCCTGTGCGTGCTCGTCTCGGTCAGCACCGTCGTCGCGCTCGGGCCGCTCGGGCAGGCGGCGTCCTCACTGGCCCTGACGGATCTGCCCAGGCTGGCGGCTCCCATCTTCACCCTGGCAGCGCTCGCGGTGGGTTACCTATGGGGTCGTGGCCGCGGCTCCGAGCGTCAGAAATAATCCGCCGCCGGGAAAGCCGCTGAATGGATCCGACGGGACAACGTATTGGCGCCTTCGAGATCGTCCGCGTGCTCGGCGCGGGCGCCATGGGAATGGTCTATCTCGCGCGCGACAACATGCTGCGGCGCGAGGTGGCCCTGAAGCTGCTCACCAAGGGCTCGGATGAGGCCGACCACGAGCTGCAGGAGCGCTTCCTCCGAGAGGCTCGCGCCGCGGCCCGGCTCATCCACCCCAACGTCGTCCAGGTCTTCCAGATCGGAGAGACCACCCGCCACCGCTTCATCGCCATGGAGTACATCGAGGGCGCCTCGACGAGGCACGTGGCCAAGCAGTACGGGGGCCGGCTGCCGGTGCCCTTCGCCTTCGAGAAGATGCGCGAGGCGGCCGATGCGCTCCGGCTCGCCGCTTCCATGGGGATCTGCCACCGGGACATCAAACCGGCCAACCTGCTGCTCACCTCCGCGGGCGTGCTGAAGATCACGGACTTCGGCCTGGCGGCCCAGGTGGATGCCAGCGGCACCATCGGCCAGGCCTCGGCGCAGATCGAGGGGACGCCCTTCTACATGGGGCCGGAGCAGTGGACCGGAACCGCGCCCACCCCGGCCGCTGATCTCTACAGCCTGGGCTGCACCTTCTATCACCTGGTCACGGGGCACCGGCCCTTCGCGGCCAATGACTTCTATGGCTCCATGCAGGCGCACTGCCACAGCCCGGTGCCGGATGCGCGCGCGCTCGTGCCGGATCTGGATCCCGCCTTCGCGGAGCTGCTCAAGCGCTGCATGGCCAAGCAGCCCCAGGATCGGCCCACGGCCGCGGAGCTCGTCGAGCGGCTCGATGAGCTCCTGATGCTCTGGCGCAACCAGGCTCGCGCCATGGGCTCGGCGCCGCTGATGGTGAGCCCCGCGCCGCTGACGGGCTCCTTCGAGGGCCCCGGCACGGGCCCGCGCTCCAATCCCGCCGCGCGCTCGCTCTCCGCCTCGCAGACGAGCTGGCGCGAGGGCAATAGCATCTCCAACCGCGCGGCCTGGTCGTCGCCCTCGATGCTGGACAGCTCGAGCCAGGCGATCGACGTGCTCGGCAACCAGAGCTATCACCGGTACTTCGCCCTCAAGGGCTACCCCTTCAGTGACATCCGCCAGCCGGCCTCCTTCTGGGACGGAGGCCCCTATGGCCCCGCGCTGTTCGCGCTCGCCTCGCGGGTGGAGCAAGGCCAGCGGCTCAACATCCTGGTGGGCCCGCCAGGCAGCGGCCGGACCTTCCTGTGCGAGATGCTGCAGCACAAGCTCCCGGGCACGTCCGTCTTCTCCATCGAGCCCCAGCTCCTCCTCGGCTCGAAGCTCTTCCTGGCGCTCTGCAGGCAGGTGGGCGTCCAGGCCAACCCGAGCTCCAGCCAGCGCTTCCTCACCGAGACCTTCCTGGCGCATGTGCTCCCGGACCGGCCGGAGGCCACGGCCGCCATCGTCGTGGACGGAGTGGACCCGAATGATCGGGAGCTGCTCGCCGAGCTGGGGCAGATCCTCCAGGCCACGACGCGGCGCAGGTTCGCGCTCGTGCTGGTGGGCGAGGAGACGCTCCCGGAGAAGCTTGCTCAAAACCAGGCGCCCGCGAGCCTGCTCGAGGGCGGGCCTCCCGTGGCCCTGCGGGCCATGACCCAGCAAGAGATGATGGAGTACATCGACTTCCGGATGCGGTGCATTGGCGGCGTGGCTGGCTTCACGCTCGACGCCGCCTCCCGGCAGATCCTGTACCTGCGCAGCGGGGGCATGCCCCGGCTCGTGAGCGTCTACTGTCACAACGCACTTACACTTGCTATGCTCCGTCAGGAGCGGATGCCCCGGCTCGACACGCTCCGGCTGGCCGTGAAGAGCAAGAGCTATCTGTCGCCCGAGGCCGCGCGCTCCCTGCTCGTGGCAGGTTGAGCGCTCTGGCTGCTTTGGCAGTCCAGGCCCCGAATAAATTACATTCCCCGGAAGAGTTGCAATCGCGGTTGGATTCCTTGGCCGGATGGGCTGTAATGCCTCGCGAGGAGGGGGGGACATGAAAAACCAAGCGAGGATGACGGAGCCGGATCTCACACAGGCTCTGCAAGCCATTGAAGCCAACCCTGGGGCCTCCGACGAGCTGCGGCACCTGGTGCACGAGCTGCGGCGCCACCAGCTCGAGCTGCGGCAGATGCAGCTGCGCGTGGGGCTCGTCGAGCGGCTGGCGACTGTCGGTACGATGGCGGCCAGCATCGCCCATGAGATCAACAACCCGCTGGCCTTCCTCATGGGCAACCTCACCATCGCCACGCAGGCGCTGCAGACGGTGCCTCCCGCCCTGGCGGAGCAGGCACTCCACGCCCTGGCCGAGGCCCAGAACGGCGCCGAGCGGATCCAGGAGATCGTCAAGAACCTGAGCACCTTCGTCCGTCCGGGCGCCACGCAATCCGGCCGCGTCAATGTCCAGCAGGTGCTGGAGCTGTCCGTGAAGCTGGCCATGCCGGAGATCCGCCACCGCGCCCATCTCGTGCGGGACTACGTGGAGGTGCCCGAGGTCATCGCCGACAAAGCCTTGCTGGCGCAGGTCTTCCTCCACTTGCTGGTGAACGCGGCGCAGGCCATCCCCGAGGGGACCGCCGACAGCAAGAAGATCCACCTCTCCATCCGGGCCTTGGAACAGACCGTGCTGGTGCAGATCCAGGACACGGGTGGGGGCATGCCCGTGAGCGTCCTCGAGCACCTCTTCGATCCTGCCACCAAGGATGTGGAGAAGGGTCCAGGGCTGGGGTTCTCCATCATCCACAACCTGGTCTCGCAGCTGGGAGGGAGCCTCACCGCGGAGAACCCGCCCGACCGGGGAAGCATCCTCTCCATCCGGCTTCCGGTGGCCCCGCCGCTGCCCCCAGCGCCTCTCCCGGTCCCCCAGGCACCGGCGATCACGCCTCAGCGCGGACGGATCCTCATCGTGGATGACGAGCACCGGTTCGGGGCGACCCTCCAACTGCTCCTGGGACGCGCCCACGAAGTCGCCTACACCCCCAGCGCGCGCGAGGCCTTGTCGTGGATCCACGAGGGAAAGCCCTACGACGTCATCCTCTGCGATCTCATGATGGCGGAGGTGACGGGGAGACAGTTCCATGAAGCGCTCTCCCAGCACTCTCCGGAGTTGGCCCGCCGCGTCATCTTCATGACGGGAGGTGCCTATACGCCGACCTCGCTGGACTTCGTGGCGAAGCTGACCAACCCCGTGCTCAACAAGCCGTTCAAGGCCGAAGAGTTGGAGAGGCTGGTGGCCTCCTTGTTGTCGTCCGTTTAGTTGAAGCGAGGTCCCATCTCGTCAATCCTCCGGGGAGCAGGCGCGCTTCAAGGGCGCCCCCACGCCGCAACGGGAGATCGACACTTGGCCCAGCGCATTCTCGGAATGATCCTCGCCGGGGGTCAGGGAACCCGGCTCGCACCGCTCACGTCGAGACGCTCCAAGCCCGCGGTGCCGTTCGGCTCGAAGTTCCGCATCATCGACTTCGCGCTGAACAACTTCATCAACTCGGGGATCTACTCCATCTACGTGCTGACGCAGTTCAAGGCGCAGTCGCTCACCGAGCACATCCAGCGGGGCTGGCGCTTCGGCACGTTCCTCTCGGACTACTTCATCACGCTGGTGCCGGCGCAGATGTACCGCTTCGAGGAGCTGGGGCCCGTCTGGTACCGAGGCACGGCGGACGCCATCTACCAGAACCTGCACCTGATGGAGAACCACACGGCGGAGCACGTGGCCATCTTCTCGGGCGATCACATCTACAAGATGAACGTCGCCCACATGCAGGAGCTGCACGAGTCCCAGCGGGCGGACATCACCATCGCCGCGTACCCCGTGCCACTGGCCGAGGGCAACCGCTTCGGGATCATGCAGGTGGACGAGCGCGGCCGGGTGACGGAGTTCCAGGAGAAGCCGAAGGAGCCCAAGCCCATGCCGGACCGGCCCACCATGGCGCTGGCCAGCATGGGCAACTACATCTTCCGCCGCCAGGTGCTGCAGGACTTGCTGGAGATCGACGCGAAGGAGACGGACTCGCAGCACGACTTCGGCAAGAACATCCTCCCGCGAGCGCTGAAGGACGGCTACCACATCCAGACGTACGACTTCACGCGCAACCCCATCCCCGGCCGGAGCACGCCCAACACCTACTGGCGGGACGTGGGGACGCTGCAGGCGTACCACGAGGCCTCGATGGATCTGGTCTCGGTGAACCCGGAGTTCGACTTGTACAACCCGCAGTGGCCGCTGCGCACGGCGAACGAGTACAGCCCGCCGGCGAAGTTCGTCCACGAGTCCGGGGATCGCGTGGGCCGGGCGCTCAACTCGCTGATAGCGGGCGGCTGCATCATCTCCGGCGGCGTGGTGCGCGAGAGCATCCTCTTCCGGTGGGTGCGCGTGAACTCGTACTCGGAGGTGCTGCGCTCGGTGATCTTCGACGAGGTGGACATCGGCCGGCACGCCCAGATCAAGAACGCCATCATCGACAAGGGCGTGCGCGTGCCCGCCAGCACGAAGATCGGCCACGATCTGGAGCAGGACAAGGCGCGCGGCTTCACCGTCACCGACAACGGCATCGTCGTGGTGCCCAAGGGCTACAAGTTCGCCTGAGGCCCGCCTCATGCGGCGCGGACTCCGAATCCTGATCCTGGGGTGCCTGGGGGTGGGCCTGATGGCGGCCCTCTTCGTGGGCCCGGCCTGGCTGCGCGGAGCGGCGCTGGTGGTCCGCGCCGCGGGCCTGCAGGAGGGCTGGGCCCAAACCCTGGCGCAGTGGCGAACCGTGCCGTTCGAGGTGTCGGAGCTTCAGGTCCCTTCTCGCTACGGGCCTCTGCGCGCTCGGCTCTACCGCCCCCGGGAGGCCCGAGGCCATCCGGTGGTGCTGACCTCTGGGGTGCATGCCGACGGGATTGATGAGCCTCGGTTGGTGAAGCTGGCGAAGGATCTCGCTACCGGAGGCCAGGTGGTCCTCACCCCCGAGCCGCCGGATCTGCTCCGCTACGAGATCACCCCACGCCTCCCGGACATGATCGAGGACGCGGCCACGTGGCTCTCGGCGCAGAAGGAGTTGGCTCCGGATGGGAAGGTCAGCCTGTTCGGCATCAGCTTCTCGGGAGGGCTCTCCATCGTCGCCGCGGGCCGGCCCGGGTTGAGGAACAAGGTGGCCGCCACCCTCTCGCTGGGAGGCCATGGAGAGCTCTCGCGAGTGCTCTCCTTCCTGTGCACCGGTGTTCTTCCAGACGGGAGAGCGATGAAGCCTCACGACTACGGCGTGGTCGTCATCCTGCTCAACGTGGCCGACCGGCTCGTTCCCGCGGAGCAGGTGGAGCCCCTGCGCGCGGCCATCCGCACGTTCCTGCGGGCCTCGCACCTCACCTTGAGCGATGCGAAGCGGGCGGAGGAGAAGTTCGAGGAGGCCCGGAGGATGCAAGGCCAGTTGCCCGAGCCCGCCTCCACGCTGATGAAGTACGTGAACACGCGGGATGTGGCCGCGCTCGGGCCGCTGTTGCTGCCCCAGGTCCGAGCTTTCGCCGCGGATCCTTCGCTCTCGCCGGAGCGCTCCCCGCCCCCCTCAGCGCCCGTCTATCTGCTGCATGGAGCGGATGACACGGTCATCCCGGCCATGGAGGCCTCTCTGCTGGCGCAGGCGCTGCGTCCCCATACGAAGGTGGATCTCCTGGCCACGCCGCTCATCACCCACGCGGAGGTCGACCGGAGCGCCCACTTCAGCGATACCTGGAAGCTCGTGGCCTTCTGGACGCATCTGCTCGCGGAATAGGCTCCCCAAGCTGGGGACTCTGGGAGTGTTCGATGAACCTTCACACATCGCGGCTGTCCCTCGCGGGAGCACCGGCCCTGACTGTCCATCAAGGCTCGCGCGAGGAGGCGCTCGAACGAGGCACGGTGCTCTTCTTCCATGGCCTGAACGGCTCCAAGGAGGTCCACGAGCGAGAGCTGAACCTCTTCGCGGAGCACGGCCTCTTCGCGGTGGGAGTCGATGCCGTGGGGCACGGCGAGCGGCGCTATCCGGATTTCTCCATACGCTTCGCCGACGACAATCCCCGAGTGGATGAGGAGTTCGCGGGCGTGGTCCAGGCCACCGCGCGCGAGGTGCCAGCCCTGCTCGACGCGCTGGTCCAGGAGCACGGGGCCACTCCACGGCGGATGGGAATCGGCGGAGCCTCGATGGGCGGCTTCATCACCTACGCGGCCCTGGCCGAGGAGCGACGACTGCGAGTGGCGGTGCCGCTCATCGCCTCCCCTGAGCTGGGCCGCGCGGGGAGCCCCCACGAACGGCCCGAGCGGTTCTTCCCCGTGGCCCTCTTCAGCCAGACCGCGGGCAGAGACGAGGTGGTGCCTCCACGGCAGGCGCGGGAATTCCACGCGAGGCTGGAGCCCTTCTATGCCCAGGCCCCCGAGCGGCTGCGCTACCGCGAGTTCCCCGAGTCCTCACACATGATGCGGCCCCAGGACTGGAAGGAGGCGACGAAAGACGCGGCGGAGTGGCTCGTGCGCTTCCTGGCCTCGGAAGCCGCGCGCTGAAGTTCAGACGCAGCGGCGTCGGCACTGCGGTTCACGTCCCCAGGGTGGAGAGAAACTCCTCCAGCATCTTCCGTCCATCGCGGAACACGCACCAACCGTCTCCCAGGAGCAGGGCCTGCAGGCGCTCGTAGGCGAGCAGCCGCCGGAGAGAGGCCGCCGCCCGGGCTTGATCCTTCATCCCCTGCTCTGGCTTCAGCAGCATCAGCTCCCCCGCCCGGTGCGAGCGCAGCAGGTCACCTGAGATGAGCGTCGTGTCCTCCAACACGAGGGCCAGCTCGCCCGGAGTCTTCGAGCCATCCAGTTCGTGGATCCGGAGTCCCGGGAGAAACTCGTCTCCTTCTTTCAGCCAGCGCTCACAAGGGATGGGGAACCCTTCCCTCTCTGCTGCAGGACCGGCGATGTGAGCGCCAAACTCCGCTGCGATCTCCTTCGCGCCGCGAACATGACTCGAGTTGGTCAGCACGATCCAGGCGGCCCCGCCCAGTTCTCGGAGATGCTTGCGGTCGTGCTCCGAGAGCGGCAGGGGATCCACGAGCACGTTTCCGCCCTCGCGGATCCACGCGAAGCCGTTGAAGTCGATGTCGAGCCTCTCGATGAAGGTGGACCAGCAGAAGAGGTCGCGGCGGTGCAGTCGCTTCATGGCGGGCACTCCTTGAGCCGGGGCTGCGCAGCAGGCACTCCTCCCTCACCCTAACCTTTCCTGGGACAAAGCAGGACGCCTGGGTCGACGTCTTTACGGCGGTTCCGAGGTGGGCTGGCGAGCCATGTCGTAGGCAGGCATGTAGCAACGCCCCTCGTATTCGACATGCTTCGGGCTGCACGGCGCTTCCTCGTCACCCAGGAGGGCCCAACATCCGTCATTGATTGCCCGCTCTCCACGCTCGCACGGTGGCTTCCGCTGCCCTGGGAACGGAGTCTTGGGCATTCGCACACCTATGGCGTAAGAGGGAACTCCTCCCCGTGGCACGTCCGTAGCCTCAGTGAGCGCGACATCTCCCACTCCCCCGTCAGGAGCTTCCATCGGAGGGGGCTTACGCACCTGCTCCTCCCTATCAGGGAACGTCTCCGAGGTTGTCCCAACCCCGTGAGGCAACTTCGCGACTCCCGCCACCAGCACCACCCCCACCATCACGACGCCGGCCCATGGGACCCAGCCCGGAATCGCCCACCGCCGAGGACGACCCGGGTGCGTCGCCTCTTCAGTGGGAATCGCAGAGGGGCTGGAACGAATGGGAGTGTTGGCAGCGCGGCCAGCGCTCCTCGCGGCCTGCTCCATCGCCTGGGCAAGCTCGCCCGCCGTACCTCGTGCCCCGGGCTTTTCGGAGAGCATGCGGAGAATGAGCACTTCCAACTCCGGCCCCACGCTGGCCAGCTCGCTGGGAGGCGGCAGGCGCGCAGGAAGTGGACGCTCCGGGTCATCCGCGCACTCTGGGTCCGTCCCGGGCGGAGGATAGGTGCCCGTCACCAGCCGGTAGGCCATCACCCCGAAGGCATAGACGTCGTCCTCGGGGCGGTAGG
Organism: Hyalangium sp.; assembly: GCF_045802625.1. NCBI lineage: Bacteria > Pseudomonadati > Myxococcota > Myxococcia > Myxococcales > Archangiaceae > Hyalangium > Hyalangium sp. Next base: position 48,898 of record NZ_JBJMQP010000043.1, read on the forward strand.
CATAGTGAGCCGCGGTGTCCCGCCGGTAGTGGTACCGGAAGCGAAGGAGTTGGGGGCTGCGATACGGCTCGGTGCCCGGGGGAATGACCGTGTCCGTCATGGGGCGAGCCCCGGAGTAGAAGCCCAGGCCGAAGTCCACGAGCATGGCCCTACCCTGTCGGTCCACCAACACGTTGTCCCCCTTTACGTCCCGGTGAACGCCGTGCTCGTGGGTCGCCTCCAGCGCGCGTGCCACCTGGGCGAGCAGCTGGAACACCTGGCGCTGGGTGAGGCTGCGGTGCCGAGCCCAATCGTAGAGAGGGACTCCCTCGACGAGCTGCATCACCACATAGGGATAGCTCTGCCCCTGAGCCCCGCGCCAGGAGCCTTTGCCGTGATAGCGGGGCACGTGGGGGTGGTGGATGCGGGAGAGCAGCTCCGCCTCACGTTCGAAGCGTGCATCATCCGCGTAGCGAGCGAGCTTCAGCGCGTACTCGCCGGCCTCCGGCCTGTCCGCCAGGACCACTCGATACACAGAGCCATAGGTGCCGTAGCCCGAGCGACCGACGACACGCCATGGCCCGAGGAGTTCTCCGTACTCGGGGCCGTCAGGATCTCTGAGAGCAGGGTTCATCATCGCGCCTCTCCTGGTGCTGGCGGGCGGGCCCGCGGGCGCACCCTACCGCATAGGTGAGGAAGGAACCACCCGCTCTATCAGGTACTGAGCGGCTCAGACGATGCGGAACACCTTCCCCTTGGGAACGAAGGGCAGGTGCCGCCCCTGGGGGAGCAGGAAGGCGTGCTCGCGCCGGAGCTGGAGCCGGTCGCACTCGCCGTCCGTGATGATGAGCAGCGGCCCATGCTTCGGGAAGTCCTCGGCCTTCTCCAGCAGATCGATCCCGGGCTGGAGCACCGTGCCTCCTCGCCCGCGGACCCGTACCCGCTCGGCGATCACCTCCGGCGCCACGTAGCCCTCGTCGTAAGCCACCGCGTCACAGAAGACGAGCCGCACCCGCGTCACGTCCCGAGCCATGCTGAAGCTGGCAATGGCCCCCAGCGCCTTGGCGAGCAGCTTGCGCTCCATGGAGCCTGACGTGTCCAGCACCACGCCGAAGGTCCTCCCCTCCTGGGCGTCCGCCTTGGGAACCCAGCGCGGCCGGGGAATATCGGGCGTGGAGGACTGGCGCCGGCTGAGCCGGGTATAGGTCCGGTGCTTCTCCAGCGGGGAGAAGTGCTCGTCGAACCACTGCGCCAGCTCCACGTCCCAGGGGATGGGAGGCTGATCCAACGCGCGGATCTCCTCCACCAGCCCCGCGGGCAGCAGCCCCCGGCCCTCCGACTCATGGTGCGCCAGCCCCTGCGTCAAGCAGCGCCGGTAGAAGGCATCGAGCGACACCCCGTCGCCGTGCATCCACCACTCGGGGGTGTTGCCCTCCAGCATGTCTCCGAGCCCGTAGCCGCGCAGCGTCTCCAGCTTCCGGTAGCGGCGCATGTCCGTGACGATCAGATCGTAGATGGACTCGGCGGACATCCCCTTGAGCTGGGGATCGTAGAGCACGCCGAACTTCGGCAGCTCCCCGACTCCCATCTCCACGAGCCACCCGTTCACCACGTAGTCACAGGCGACGTTCCACAGGTACGGATCCCGGCCCATGCGGCGGGACTGGTGGCGCAGGCCCACGTGGAGCAGCTCGTGCGCGATGACGAAGCGGGCAGACGCCTCGTACAGGCCCGCCGCGGGGTTGATGTAGATCTCCCGCGCCTCCTCATCCACCGCGGCCACGGCGATCTGCATCCGCGTGCAGACGTGCGGATCCTCCACGAGCGTGAAGTGCGCCGCCAGCGAGCCGAGCAGCGGGAACTTGGAGATGAACCACGAGCGCGCCCGCGTGGCCTCCGTCTGCACGCGCTCGCGCGAGCTCATCGACTGCCGCAGCCCCGCGGCCAGCTCCACCGCCGCGTCCACCGCCTGCACGAGCCCCTCGGCCAGGGTCTGCTCCCAGTTCCAGGGGTCCTCGGGACGATCGTCGGCCTGCCCGACGTCGATCATGTCGTAGGAGTGCGGGCCCGCGGCCCCACAGCCGGCCAGCTTGGGAGGAATGCCCTCGCGGACGAAGCTCTCGTACAGCCGCTCCTCGCTCCTCGAGCCGAAGTCCAGCTCCACCAACATGTCATCCGGCGGGCGGCCGAACTTGAGATCCTTCATGAAGCGCGCCACGAAGCAGTCACACGCCGCCTGCCAGGCGATGGGCTCGGGGACGTTCTTGAAGTGCCCGAGCCCCAGGTGCAGCAGGCAATGGGCAATGGCATAGGCCCACTCGTCCGCCGAGCCTCGCCGCTTGGGGTGCGCGTAGATGGTTCCGCGCGGGCTCACCACCGCCCAGCCGTTGTGCGGGTACGGCGTGCCCTCGCGGCGCTGGATGGACACGCGCCACATCAGCGGCCCGAAGATGGGGTGGGCGCGCACCTTCTCGACGCCCTTGTCGAAGGCCTCGGTGGCGGGATCGGCCGCGCGCTTCTTCTCGTCCTTACGCGCCATCCTTGCGCTCCACCAGGCGAGGCAGATCGCGGACGATCTCCAGCAGGAGCCAATCCGGCAGCCCCTCGCCGTCCTGCCGGGCGACGATCATCTGCGCCATCTCGAAGCTGATGGCCGCCAGGCTCTTGATCAGCCCCTTGGCCCGGTGCGCCAGCTCGCGGTGGTGCTCGGCGAGCGCCTCCCGCGTGCGAGGCAGCTCCTTGATGAGCTGGGCGCGCAGCGACTGGGAGAGGAAGTAGAGCACGTCCCGATCCTCGGGAGCGTGGGGCCAGCCCATCTCGCCGCGCAGGATGGCGTTGAGCCGGTACTTGCTGCGCGCCTGCTTCACGAAGGCCTTGAACTGCCCGGCGTGCACGGGAGACAGGCACCCGTAGGCCAGCACCTCCAGCGTGGCGTCCGGCACGTCCTCGCCGTACTCCTTGAGGGCATCGCTGAGCATGTGCCACGAGCGCGGCGTGGAGAAGGGCTCCTCGTGCTTGGGCGGCATGCTCCAGAGGTGGTCCGGGCGCAGGCGGATGTAGTCGAGCACCGTCGGATGCACCTCGCTCTGCTGGGCCCACTCCAGCCAGTCCTTGTGCGAGGCCTGGAGCTGCACGTGGATCATCCGGTTGATGAGCGCCGAGGACATGGGCTTGACGATCGCGCTGTCCTGCGCGCGGTTGCCCGCGCCGATCACGATCGAGCCCGAGGGCAGCTCATACTCGCCGATGCGCCGCTCGTGGATGAGGCTGTAGAAGGCCTTCTGCACCTCGTGCGAGCAGGCGTTCAGCTCGTCCAGGAACAGGCAGTAGGGCTCGTCGCGGGCGATCATCGTCGGCGGGCAGAAGCGGCTCTTGCCGTTGACGATCTGCGGCACGCCGATGAGATCCTCGGGCGCCAGCTGGCTGCCCAGCAGCGACACGCAGGGCAACCCCACCTGCTTGGCGAACTGCTGGACGATGGAGGACTTGCCGATGCCCGGTGGACCCCAGATGAACACGGGCCGGATGACCGCGACGTGGAGGAGGTACTCGGCCAGCGACTTCTGGGTCAGCGTCTGAACGGCGTTCACTCGGGCGGCTCCTGATGCCGGGGGCTGATGCGGGCCCATGACGACAGGAGTCGAGCCGGCTGACAACCACTCCTATCAGGCATCCCTTGGAGGTCATGGACTTCCTGCCGGTCCTGGGCTCTACTTCTCCCCCGCCCTCGGCTCATCCGTGAGGGTGAACAGCGCGGGAGATACCCATGAGTGCTGGCGTTGCGCACAGGCTCAGGCCACAGGCCGCTCCTCCTTGGGCTGTCTTTATCGTCTGTTGGCTGCTTACCGGATGCGCCGTCGTCCCCGCCAAGCAGACCCTCCAGAGGAAGTCTGCCGAATGCCAGAGCAAGCCGCCATGCGTTGCGATGACCTGTCGCGATCCGAATGATCTGGCGACCTGCTATTGTCCAGCAGAGCTCCCAGATGGACGCCGCCAGCCTCTCTCGCCGGAGGAGTGCAATTCAACGCTCGACGACCCGAACTACGATCATCAGGTTGATTCTGCTGGGGTACCCGGCGGTGGTGGGAAGGGCGAGCGCGGAAAGACAGCCAAGCCGGATGGGACAAACAATCCCTTCAAACATACGAGACCGCATCCTACCCGGAAGGGGTGGATTCTGGAGGAGGATCCGCACACTGGCAAGTGGAACCCTAGAGCAGCACCCCCTGGGTGGCAGGAGTGGTGGGACGCAAAGAACAAGCCATGAAACGTAACGGCAAGCAGCGGAACCCCTGGCCCCTGGACTCGCTTGTTATTCAAGCCATTGAGCTGGCCGATGCAGGCAAGAACAGGGAGGCTGTGCCATTGCTGTTGAGGGCGGCAAGAGCCGGAAACCTGAGTGCACAAGTCACCTTGGGGAATCATCTGGCTCATGGGATGGGTGTGCGCCAATCGAGGGAACGAGCCCTGTATTGGTACAGGCGTGCGGCAAAACGAGGGGATGCCGCCGCCGCCTCGAATGCTGGTTGTGTCTACCGGGACGAAGGGCGCATCAAACTGGCTCTGCGCTGGTTTGAGAAAGCCGTAGCTCTGGGCCTAGACGATGCAATGCTCGAAATTGCAAAGCTATGCCTGGGTCCCCTGGGGGACGCCAAGAGAGCCGGGCGGCTGCTTGCGAAGGTCTTGTCCTCCAAGGAGGTGGCCGTTTTCACTCAGGAAGAGGCGGTTCGACTGAGAAAGGAGTTCCACCTGGAGTGAGTCGAATGATCTCGACCCGGGGGCCTCATCCTCCGAGCAGCTCCTTCACCTCGCGCTGCCAGCGCGCGCCCAGCTCCGGGTGCACCATCTTCACGTAGGCCGCATAGCCTCGCAGCCAGCTCTCGAAGTCCTTGCGGCCTCGCGTCTGCGAGGCCACGCCGTGCTTGCGGCAGTTGGCCAGGATGGCCTTGAACCGGCGGCGATCGGCGCGCGGAATGGAGACCTGCTGGTTCACCGTCAGCCCCGTCACCCGCTGCCGGTTCGCCTTGCGCATCACCCGGCGCTTCGGGTGGTTCTCGGCGAAGCCCTCCTGCTGGAGGATGGCGTTCACCCACCAGAGGAAGCGGCCCGTCTTCTCGGGCGGAGCCTTGAACGAGAAGGACAGGTCATCCGCGTAGCGCGTGTAGGTGGCTCCGTGCTTCTTCGCCAGCGCCGTGAGCCGCGCGTCCATCCGCCGGCACACCAGGTTGGCGATCGCCGGAGACGTGGGCGCTCCCTGCGGCAGCGCGCCCGGCCACACCACCGTCCCGTCCGGCAGCTTCGGGCGGTGCGTGGTCAGCCCCGCCAGCGCGCTGGCCACCTCGAAGCCGTAGCCGTGGGCCTGGAACAACCCGAGCACTCGCCGGTAGTGCACCGTGGGGAAGAAGTTCTCCAGATCCACGCGCACCACCACGTTGGCGCCCGTGTGCGGCTCGGCGTTGCTCACCGTGGAGCGCCCCTTCACGAAGCCGTGCGCCGCCGGGTGCGCGGGCATGTTCGCGAGGATCTTCTCCAGGATGGCTCGCTGCACCTGCTTGAGCTGGGCGCGCGGCGCGGAGATGCGGCGCACTCCCCCCGAGCGCTTGGGGATCTCGAACTCCACGTAGCCCGAGCCCGCCTCCGTGCCCGGGCGCATCAGCGCGTCCAGCTCGGACCCCTTCACGCCCACCAGCTCCGCCACATCCCTGCGCAGGGCCAGCTTCGGCAGCTTGCCCGTGGTGGGCGGCTGCTTCTTGGCCTTTCCGCCGTGGAGGCCGAAGTTCCAGCCGGTCGGGTTCCAGCCGCCGGGGGCCATGGGGCGCGGAACGCGCGGGGGCTTGAAGCGGCGATCCGGCGGCGAGACGTCCGTCAGCCCCAGCTTGTGCACCGCCCCTCGCGCGGCTCCGGACACCCGCCGATCCGAGTCCTTCACCAACCGCCGGAGCTGCCCCGCGGCCGTGGTGCGCGCGAAGATCAGGGGAATTTGCCGGGTGCCCTGGAGCCGCTCGCGCGGATCGACGCTGCGCAGCATGCGCCCCACCGGCTCCAGCCACTGGCGGCTCACGTAGAAGCGCGCCACCTCGTACTCGGCCAGGCCCTGGTGACGCTCGAGCAGCTCGGTGATGCGCTCGAAGTTGGCCTCGGGATCCGCCATCAGCGGCTTCAGCTCGAGCAGGAGGCCCACCAGGTTCATGTCCATGCTCTCCTGGGGTGCTCGCCCCCCACGCGGTGGAAGACACTGCGCTCCTGGGGCCGCCGCCACCTGCACGGCAGATGCGCGCGAGGTCGAAAAGCCCGCAAGGCGGACCTCGCGTTGCGTCGTTCTTCAATGGGTATCGCTGGCAGCCGCGACGTGACATCGCGGACGGAAGGCTGGCTGCACGCGACCCCAGGAGCACTGTCGACTCCAGCACATTCCCCACAGCGTGGGAAGACTGCATCAGGTCGGGGGCACCTCGTCCTCCTCCAGGAGTGCCAGGAACGTGTCGCGCGTGCCGCCGGGAGCCTGGCGGATGAGGCTGTTGAACTGCTGGTTGCGCGTGCGGACCCGAGCGCCGTGGGCGCGCATGGCCTCCAGCGCCTCGGGCATCATCCTGGGCCGGGCGAGCACCTCCAGGTTCTGCAGCAGCTCGCGATGGCTCCGGGGCGCGGTGAGGCACGCGCTGACGCCCGGCTGCGAGAGGCTGTAGCGATAGCAATCCACGGCGCTCGGGAGCGCGGAGTCCGCGGGCATCCCAGGGACGGGCTGGAGGAGCCGGCCGTAGCAGGTGGCGGTGAAGGTCAGCACCCCTGTTCCTTTCGCGAGCGCCTCCGGGAAGAAGGCTGTCTCCGCGCCCGGGTGTGCTGCGCTGTGGCGAGTCATCACCACGGGCCACGGGTGGCGGCGGAGCGCCGCGGTAGCCAGCTCGCGCAGGTGGGTGGAGAAGCCGAAGGCGCGGAGCTTGCCCTCGGCGCGCAGCTTCTCCAGGGCCTCGAAGTCCTCCGCGTTGAGGCGCTCTGGCGAGCGCACCCAGAACAGCAGGAAGACCTCCAGCCGGTCCGTGCGGAGCCGGCGCAGCGCGGACTCGACGTCGCGCCGGAGCGCCTCGGCCCCCGAGTGGTACGTGCCTCCCATGAGCACCAGCCCGTCGCGCCGCCCCCGGTTCGTCCGGAGGAAGCTGGTGAGCTGCGTGTAGTCCGGCTCCCAGAAGAAGGAGTTCACCCCTGCCTCGTGGGCCTCGGCCAGCGACGCGGGAGACAGGCCGTTCGCGCCCGAGAGCACGAGCGGCGAGACGGCCAGCCCCGTGCTCCCGAGCAGGCGCCAGGAGGCACGCGGTGCGATCTCCGGGGTGGTCCGCTTGGGGGCCGTCTTCTCGCGGCGGGGCTTCACGGGCCGGCGCTTCTCGATGTCCGGCGACGTCGCGACGAGCTCATCCGGGAAAACGAGGGTCATCGCCTCCAGGTGGGCCACGACACGCTCCGGCTCGGAGGAGTCTCGCAGCGCGGTGCACAGATACTCGAAGGCGGCGGTGTCTGCTCGCCGCAGCAACCAGGTATAGGCGGAGACCCGGACCTCGGGAGTCTCGGTGCGCGCGAGCCCCCGCAGCAGCGCGGCCAGGAGTTCATCGAGCGTCTCGCATTCCTCCAGCACCGCCGCCGCCGCGGAGCGGACCATCGGCGAGGAATCGAGCGACAAGCGCAGCAGCGCCTCCAGCTCTTCTCTCGCTCCCTCTGCACGGAGCAGCTCCGCCCCACGTGCCCGCATCCAGGGATCCGGAGAGCGCGCGCTGGCAAGGCCGATGCTGCGAACCTCGGCGTCCGAGAGCATTTCGGCCTGGGATGCCAGGAGCGCCAGCGCCGCGCGCCGGACGGAGAGCTCCGGATCGTCCTCGCAAGCCACCCGCGCCGAAGCCACATCCAGCGCCGCCGTGCGAATCCACGGATCCTCGTGCGAGAGGGCCTCGCGTCGCTCCTCCGGCGTGAGGCTGCCCCGGACCGAACGCTCTCCCAAGGCCACTGCTCGGACGGAGGTGTCGGCGTCTACTGAGAGCTGCGCGAGCAGGGCCTCGTCTCCCACAGACCCGGCACCTTCCGCCACGGCGCGGCGCTCATGCGGAGTCCTCGCCCGAGGCGCGAACGCCACGAGCGCCCGAGCAAACGCCATGATGGCCGAGGGAGCGGGAGGCCGACGCTCCCAGGCGGCGATGATCTCCTCGCGCACCGTCTCGTCCGGATCCTCGAGCGCCGCGAGCACCTCTTCGCGACTCGCGGGATCGAAGGCGAGCGCCGACAGGGCGGCACGCCGAACCTCGGGCTCTTCATCCTTCGCCAACGTACGCACGCGCTCGATCAGCTCGGCCTCATCCCTGCGCACCGCGATGCGCGAGGCCCAGGCCACGGCTCCGGGCCTCGGAGACTCCCCCAGGATGCGCGAGGCCAGCGAGAGCTCATCCACATCGATCCGCCCAAGCAAGCTCCGCACCTCTTCGGCCGCATGAGGGACCCGGGGCTCATCCAGCCAGCGCATCGCGAGCCGAAGGCTCTCGGGATCCCGCCGTTCGATCAGCCGCCGCCGCGCCAGGGCTCGGAGTGGTTCGTGCGGATCACCCAGCCACTCCACCAGCTTCAGGGGCGGCACCTCCGACGCGGGCGTCCGCTCGAGCCGAGCTGTCACCACGGCGGGATCCTCATCGCCCAGCCCACCCTCCTGAAACACGGGAGCCGACTCCGGAGGCAACGAGCCCTCCGTAGGCGCAGACGCGGCGCCCCAGATCCCTTCGAGATACGCGGCCGCCGCCCTCACCGGCCCAGGCCCCGCCGCCACCCCAACCGCTCGGACCTGTGCCCGGACCTGGAGGTCTCTCTCTCCCAACCAGACGAGTGCCTGCACCGCCGCGTTCCGCACCCGCCAGAATGGGTCCTCCAAGGTCCGGATGAGCAGATCCAGCGCTCCCGCTCCCGCGACCGAGGCCGCCGCCCGGACCGCGGCTCGGCGCACCCACCAGACCGGCTCCTCACGAATGGCACGGGCCGCCGCAGGCACCACCTCTCGGGCGCCGAGCCGCGCCAATGCGCGCCAGGCTCGATCCCTGACCGAGGACAGCGGATCCCTGAGCGCCTCGAGCAGTGCTGGCGTGAAGCGTCGATCCCGCGCCTCGCCCAGCCGGCGTGCCGCGGTGGCACGGACCTCCGCGTCCTCATCTCCCAGCAGGGCCTGACGCAGCGCGTACCGGCCCGTGAGCGCCGCCGTGTCCACCGACTCCGCGGCCTCGCGCCGCACCTCGGCGGCCTCGTCGAACAGCCGCACGGCGGCCGGATCCAAAGGCTTCATGAACCTCAAACTCTACGCGCCCTGGTAGAATCCCGCTCATGCCTGACATGCTGGCCATCATCAGCAAAGCGGTCTTCGAGAAGGAGGCAGCGGGCCGAAAGCCGGGCGATGTCCTCCCGCTCGACCGGTACCGCAGCGCGAGCAAGCACCTCGATCCGCTGAAGTCGGGCGGACGGCTCTTCCTCGTCACCGTGCGCCCTCCCAAGGAGGAGCTGTGGCTGGTGGCGGTGCTTGAAGGGCTCAAGTTCAAGGACGACGAGTGGCAGGCCAGCCCCAACCGCGTCCCCATCACGAACCTCACCGCGCTGATCCCGCGCATCCGCTTCGAGTCGGGCAAGGGCATCAGCGCGGCCAAGGGCGCCCTGGGCATGTCGCTCCAGACGCCCCGAGCCCTGTCCGCCGAGGACGTCACGCTGCTGCTCCAGGCGAGCGGGGCCCCGGCGGGCGCAGCCACGGAGGCGCCAGTCGCAGCGGGCCCCATCAACCTCACCGCTCATGATCCCGACTCGCAGCTGCCGTGCCTGTGCAAGCGCTGCCTGCCCACGGCCCCCGAGCACGCCAAGACCGGAGGCATGGCGTTCACCCGCTCGAAGGTCGAGACCGAGGGCAAGTTCCTCTATTACTGGCTGCCCGACGAGCTGCTGCCCGACGCCCCCACGGTCTCCAAGTCCGTGCTGGGCGTCCTGCTCAATCGCGTCTGAGGGCGCCAGGGCCCGCACTCCGGGCTACTGGGTCATCAGGAACATGCCGAGGCACATCTCATCGCTCGTGCCCTCGCCCCACTCCACGTCCTTCGCGTTCGGCAGGCTGTTGTCCCAGTGGCACTCGACGGCGATCCGGTCCCCAGGCTTGACCACCTTGGGCTGCTCGAAGGAGTAGCCGCCCTGCCAGTGGAAGTTCCAGTGCGGGATGCGCAGCATGCACTCGGTGGCGCCCGTCTTGCGCTCGATCTCCATCTTCCCCCACGAGCCCAGCGTGTGCATGTGCAGCGCGGCCCCGTAAACGGTGACCGGCACGTTGTTCGGGAACGCGCCCCGCGTCACGTACGAGAGCGCCGACGACAGATCAAAGGAGAAGCGGTGGTGGGCGTCCTGCGCTCCGGCGGGGATGGGCATGCCTCCCGGCTGCAGCCAGGCCGGGTTGGTCCAGGGCTGCATGATGGCGAGCTTGTCCACCGACGAGGCCAGGCTCAGGGCGATCGAGGTGCGATCCGGCGCCGCGTTCGCGCTGCTCAGGTTGTAGTGCACCTGAAGGACAACCTTGGAGCCTGGAGGAACCTGGATGCCCGTGCCCGGCGGCAGCACCGTGCCCTGGCTGCCGGGAGCCCAGGAGCCAATCCACGCCACTTGACTGGCGTTGCCGCCCGGCCCCCCGAAGCAGGTGTAGCCCAGCTCGGGATCCTTGGCGTCCAGCGCCTGATAGTTCGCCACTTCGTCGGGGGGAATGAGGAAGGCGATGATGTGGTGGACGATCGACGGCCGGCCCGGTTTGGCGACGAAGCCCGTGACGTAGCTCATGTCCGTCTGGGGCCAGTCGAGCATGAAGCAGCGGTACTCGTCCGGGGACTGCCTGGGCGAGTACGCCTCGGGCATGGCCAGCTCCAGGTCCACCCGGGGCAGCCCTCCCGAAGATGGAGGGACGTCCGCGGGCGCGTCCGAGGCATCCCCCTCCGAGCCACCCTCGTCCACCCAGCGGGTGAGCAGATCAATCTGCTCGGAGGAGAGGGAGCGATCCTGCGCGTACGGCGTGCACTCCGAGTCCGGCATCCACGGAGGCATGATGTGCGCCTGGACGGCGGCCTTGATGGCCGCGCGCATCACGAAGGTCTGCGCGTAGGTCTGGAGCGGAAACGGCGCGATGCCTCCCTCGACGTGGCAGCTCCCACACTTCTCCTGGACCAGCGGAGCGACATCCCGGTGGTAGGTGATGGGGAGCGGAGCAGGCGGTGGCTTGGCGGACTCACCGCAGGCGGCCAGGAGGGTTACGGCCAGGATGGGACTCAAGCCCCAAAGTCGTTTCATGGGATACCCCTGATGATGTGGTTCCGCTCCGCACGGCGCGAGCCTTGCGTCGGCCCGGTGAGCTGGGGCGCATTCTCCCACAAGCTCACGTTGTGGGTACTCTCTCGGATATGAGGAGGCCCATGAACCTCGAAGGAGCACGAGCGGTCATCACCGGCGCCGGCAGCGGTCTGGGCCGCGCGCTGTGCCTGGAGCTGGCTCGGTACAAGGCCCAGGTGCTGGTCTCGGATTGGGATCTGTCCTCGGCGGAGCAGACGGCTCGGCAGGTCGAGCAGGCTGGCGGCAAGGCCCTCGTGCAGGCGTGCGACGTCACGAAGCCCGAGCAGGTGGAGGCCCTGGCGGAGGCGGCCTTCTCGCGGCTCGGAGGGGTGGACCTGCTCGTCAACAACGCGGGAGTGGCCTGCGGCGGCGAGGTGGGCGAGCTCCCGCTGGAGGAGTGGAAGCGGGTGCTGGACGTGAACCTGTGGGGCGTCATCCACGGCTGCCACGTCTTCGTGCCTCGGCTGCGGAAGCAGGGCTCGGGGCACATCCTCAACATCGCCTCGGCCGCGGGGTTGATGAGCGTGGGCTACCTGGCGCCGTACAGCGTGTCCAAGGCTGGCGTGGTGTCGCTCTCGGAGACGCTCTACCTGGAGCTGAAGCCCGCGGGCATCGGCGTCACGGTGGCCTGCCCCACGTTCTTCCGGACCAACATCGCGACGGCGGCGTCGCTCTACAACGATCCGAAGCTGACCCAGGCCGCGAACAAGCTGGTGAACGAGGCCCGCGTCGAGGCGGACACCGTGGCCCGCAAGTGCCTGCGAGCGGTGGTCCATGGGGCTCGCTATGCGCTGCCCATCGCCGACGGCCGGTGGGCGTGGCGGCTCAAGCGCCTGTCTCCGGATGCCTTCCTGTATGGGACGTACCTGTTCCAGAAGCGGTTCATGAAGGAGAAGTGATGGCCGTCTATTCCGCCGCCGATGCCGCGCCGCTCCTGCAGCAGGAGTACCGTGACAGGCGCCTCATCCCCTTCCTGGGAGCGGGGTTCTCCAAGCCGCTCCACCTGCCGGACTGGCGCGAGCTGATCGGCTGGATGGCCGAGCGCCTCAAGATCGAGCCCGAGCTGTTCCTGCTCCACGGCCGCTATGAGCAGCTCGCCGAGTACTTCCAGCTTGCCGGCCACGACCACTTGCACCAGCTGGTGTACGAGATGACGCGGCGGTTCGACTCGGAGGAAGCCGCCCGCACGCGGCAGAGCTCCCGAATGCACCAGGCGCTGGCGAGCCTGGACTGGCGCACCATCTATACGACGAACTACGACTCGCACGTGGAGGGCGCGCTCCAGGATGCGAAGAAGCAGGTGGCAGTACTGGCCTCGTTCGACGACTTCCAGCTGCGGCGCGAGCCCGGCACGTGCGAGGTGATCAAGTTCCACGGCACGCTGGCCAGACCCGACACGATCATCCTCACAGAGAGCTCGTTCTTCCAACGGATCGCGCTGGAGTCGCCCGTGGATCAGCGCCTGCGCGCGGATCTGCTCAGCCACAGCTTCCTGTTCATCGGCTACAGCTTCAACGATCTGAACATCCGGTATATCTGGTACCGCATGCACCAGCTGCGGCACCAGGGGCAGGCCAGCGCCCAGCGAGCCCCGGCGCGGCGGTGCTACTTCGCCACCTTCGGAGTGGGCCCGCTCCAGCCCAAGCTGCTGGACCAGTGGAACATCGATGTGATCCAGCTCGATCCCAATCCCAAGAACAGAGAGGCCAGCGTGGCCGGCCTGCTCGAGAGCATCCGCTGAGCCCCGGAGCCCAAGATGATGTCCGACTGGTACTTCAACACCTCGAACGACTCGAAGATCCGCGAGGTCCTCCACGTCTTCGGCGGCTCCGGGCGGCTGGGGATCCTCCGCCATCCCATCGTTGAGCTGCTCGAGACGGATCTGGACAAGGTGGTGCGCGCCAAGGCGGCCGCGGCCTACGAGGCCCTCCGGGTTCCGGTGATCGTCGAGCACGGCGCGCTCTGCATCGACTTCATGAACGGCCTGCCGGGCGCGCTGGTGAAGCCCACGTGGATGGCGCTCGGGGAGCGGCTCTGCCACATCGTCCCGGCGGGGGAGCCTCGCACGTGCAAGGCCATGAGCGCGCTCTGCTACTGCGACGGGCGCACGCGCACGGTCATCCGCCGGGAGATCGAGGGAGAGATTGCGCTGTGCCAGAAAGGCTCGGGAGGCTTCCACTGGGATCCCGTCTTCATCCCCAGAGGACACACCCGGACGCTCGCCGAGATGCCGCTCGATGAGAAGCTGACCCTCTCAGCGTCTGGACAGGCGTATGCGGAGCTGCGCAAGCAATTGAAGCTGTAGCCCGCGGGTGGCTTCTTTCGACTTCAGAGGCTCAGGCTGCGTACGGACAGAAGCACGTGCTGGAGGACATAGGCTTTCAGCCGCTGCCGCTCCTCGTCCTCGAGCGTGAGCGTGTATTGGGGATGCACTCGGGCGGCCATCTCGAACAGGATCAGCTCGTCCACCATGCCGTCCTGGATGACGGCCACCAGCCGGTCCAGGGTGGGATCCGACGGCCCCTGCTCCCCCTTCTCCTTCTGCGCCGCGTGAACCATGACGGCTGAAGCCAGGCACTCGGTCTCCTCGATCGAGGAGAAGTGAGGCTCGGCCGTGCCCGTCATCTCCTGCCGGTGCGAAGGCTCTCCGATCCACAGCGCCTTGCAGTTGGCGAACGCCAGCCAGGCCGGGCCGTAGTCCGGATCGAACTCGACCACCACGCCCTTGTCGTCCTGGTGCGCGAAGCCTCGGGGGACCAACACATCGTCCGTGACGACCATCCCCAACCCCGGGTTCTGCTGGAAGAACTGCCGGAGGATCGGATTGCGCGGGTTCAGGACCAGCGACGTGGCAAAGGCCTCGCGCGCCTCCTTCAACCGCCCCAGCCGCGTCAGCGCGCTGCCCTGGAAGTAGTAGAGCCGATAGTCATTCGGGTTCAGCTCCGTGGCCTTCTGGTAGTCCGCCAACGCCGCCTGCGCGTCCCCCGCGAAGAGCTTCGCGTCTCCCAGGTATGCCCTCGCCAGGTAGCAGTCCGGACACACCGCGACCGCCTTCTCGTAGAGCTTCGCCGCCTCCGCATAGCGCTGGGCCTGGTAGTGCTCCTCGGCCTGGCTGATCAGCTCCTGCGCCTGCGCATTCTCCGGCCACTCCTCGATGATCCGGTGCCCGTCCTTGACCACCACACGAGGAACCTCGACGGGCTCGACTCGCAGGGGCCAGAGCTCCTCCGCCCAGCCTCCCGGGGGCGAGTCCTTCGGATCCACGTGGTACTGCACCTTCGAGTCCTCCAGGCGCTTCATCACCTCCGCCGGAGACAGAATGCCGGGGCGCGCGGTGGGAGCCTGCGGCTTCGCCTCCGAGGCTGCTTCCGTGGCGGGAGTGGGAGCAGGCTTCGGCGCCGAGGCACAGCTGATTCCGAGGAAGCAGCCGACGACGAGGAGGGATCGGAGCAAGAGGCGACGCCTTTCCATGGAGGAAGCGCCGAGCATAAGACAGATGCACGCCTCCCGAAGGCCTCTCCTGGCTGCGAAGAGAGGCCCCGGGAAGACACCTCCGCCCCCTTGTCTCCAGGGGGCGGAGCGCCTTTGAAGCTCCCTCTCCCAGACCCGTGGGAGAGGGTTGGCCGCTTAGAGATCCGGCGGCGGGCGCACGCCCAGGTGACAGGCGCGCAGGGCGAGCTGGGTCCGATTCTCCGCTCCCAGCTTCCGGTAGAGCTGCGTCACGTGGCTCTTCACCGTGCGCTCGGCGATCTGCAGGTGCGCGGCGATCTTCAGGTTGTCCGCGCCTCCCGCCACGTAGGCCAGCACCTCACGCTCGCGCTGCGTGAGCGTGTTCAGCACACTGGCCGGCTGCGCCACCACCGCGGGCTGCTCGAAGTCATTGCGCAGCAGCTGAACGGGGAACAATCGCTCCCCCTTCACCAGCCCTTGGATGGCGGACACCACCGAGCCCACTCCCAGCCCGACTCTGAAGAGGTAGCCCGAGGCGCCCTCATCAAAGCACTGGGAGACGATCTCCGGGGTACTGACCGAGGACACCATCAGCATGCGGACCTCGAGGCGGCGCTTCCGGGCCTCGCGCAGAAGGCTGAGCCCTTCTGTTACCGAGCACCCTTCCGCCGTCTCTCCGTCCGCTTCCACATCCAGGATGGCCACCTGCGGAGGATCCGTCCCCAGGCTGTCCAGCAGCGCGCGCACATCGCGCTCCACGGACATGACTTGGAGACCCTCACCCCGAAGGCCCTCGGCCAGCCCCTTGTAGGCAGACCAGGGTCCTTCGAGAACGGACACACGTACAGCGAGCTGATTCATTGCCATGCTAAGCCCCCCAGCCGCCATGGCGTACTGCTTGGTTTTTTGTACTGCTACTTCAAATCACTGGCCTTGCTCCAGCCAGCTTGCAAATAAAATTACCACTAATGGCACCCGCTTCGCGAATGACTCTGAAGCGGAGTGTCAAGTAGGCGCGCACTGGTCCAAAGTCCAGGGGGTTCAGACGTTGGGGCTTGGTCGCTGTTGATTGAGGAACACGCCTTCTCCCCCCCAGACACGGGTCCCGTCCAGCGTATGCTGTGAGCAGAATGACTTCGGCCTCGTCCCCCAGTCTGGATGTCGCCACGCCCGAGCGTGTGGCCCTCACCCTGCCGGTAGCGGGCATCGGTTACCGGTGCCTGGCCTGGCTCGTCGACGCGACGATCCTGTTCTTCTTCTGGGTCACCGCCTACTTCGTCTTCTCGCTGCTCGTGTCGGATGTGCTCGTCGTCTTCCGGGGGCTGTCCGGGTTTGCGCAGACGTTGCTGGCCGTGGGGATCTTCGCCACGCAGTGGATGTACTGGACGCTCGCCGAGGTCTTCTTCCATGGGCAGACGCCCGGCAAGCGCCTGCTGCGCATCCGCGTGGTGCGCGTGGATGGCTCGCCCATTGGCGTCTACGAGAGCGCCGTGCGCAACCTGCTGCGCGCCGTGGACTTCCTCCCCCTGCTCTATGCCGTGGGCAGCCTCAGCATGCTCTTCACCCAGCAGCACCGCCGGCTGGGAGATCTGCTCGCGGGCACGGTGCTGGTGCGCGAGGAGCGCTTCGATCTCAGCAAGTACACCGCGCCCGCCCAGCCCTCGCCGGAGGCGCTGCCCGCGGTGGCTCCCACCGGCTCCGGGCGCCTGGAGTCCGAGGAGGTGGAGCTGATCCTCGCGTTCCTCGAGCGCGCCCCGTGGCTGGAGCCTGACGCCCGGCGGCACCTGGGCGCTCGCATGGTGGAGCGCCTGGGCGGGCTGACCGAGCAGGAGCGCGCCGCGGTGCTCGCCTCCACCCAGGCCACCGAGGACTTCCTCCGCGCCCGGGCCCAGGCGGTGCGCTGACATGGCCGCTCCCCTCCCCGTCTTCGTCGGCCGGCGGCGCCCGGATTGGGAGGCCCTCCAGGGGCTGCTCTCCCGCCAGCGCGCGGGCACCCTGCACCTGGAGGAGTTGCGCACGCTCGACACGCTCTACCGCCGCGCCGCCGCGGACCTGGCGCACGCGCAGACGTTCTACCCGGGCACGGACGCGCACCGCTTCCTCAACCAGCTCTGTGGCCAGGCGTATGCCGCCATCTACCAGCCTCCTCGGGAGCGCTGGCTCGCCGTGCGCGAGTTCTTCCGCCGCGAGTTCCCCTCCACCTTGCGCGCCGAGGGGCGCTTCGTCGCCCTGAGCGCCTCGCTCTTCATCCTGGGCCTGCTGCTGGGCGCCCTGGTGGTACTGCTGGAGCCTCGCGGCGCGGAGCTGCTCGTGCCCCAGGGGGTGAGAGATCACGTGGCGCAGGGGAGGATGTGGACCGATGACATCCTCTCGGTGGCCCCGCCCAACGCGGTGGCCTCGGGCATCGCCACCAACAACCTCACCGTCATCATCTTCACCTTCGCCTCGGGCATCCTCTTCGGCCTGGGCACGGTGTTCACCCTCGTCAACAACGGGGTGCAGATCGGCGCCATCACCGCGCTGTGCATGCGCGAGGGCATGGGGCTGAAGATGATCGATTTCATCTCCGCCCACGGCCCCGTGGAGCTGTCCATCATCGTCATCTCCGGCGGCGCGGGGCTGATCGTCGGTCAGGCACTGATCGATCCGGGAGAGTTGCCTCGTGGGCAGGCGCTGGCGCTTCGGGGGCGGGCGGCCGTGAAGCTGGTGCTCGGCTGCGCGCCCTTCCTGGCCTGCATCGCCCTCGTCGAGGGCTTCATCTCCCCCGGCAGCCTCTTCCCCACCGCGCTCAAGGCCGCGCTGGGGCTGACGCTCGGGGGGCTGTTCTGGACCTACCTGCTGCGCGCCGGCAGGGAGACCTCGCTGTCCTCCACCAGCTTGCGCTGAGCCATGGCCTCCTCGCGCTTGCGCTGACGGTGGCGGAGGATCCGCTCGTAGGCGTCATTCAGCTCGCGCATCTTCTCCACCGAGCCGCCGCGGTCCGGGTGCCGCTCCAGCGCCAGCTCGCGGTAGCGCGTGCGCACCACCTCCGGCGTGTCCAGCGGAGACACCCCGAGCACGTGGTACGGGTCCTGCTCCTCCAGCGCCGCCAGCCACCGCTCCAGCCGGCCCTTCACCTGGTCGAAGCTCGCATCCAGCGCCGTCGTGTCCTTGACCGGGTGCGTGCGCACCTTGGCATCCGTGCGGAAGATGTCCGTATAGGTGCTCGACACCCACCGGTGGCACGAGCCGCAGCGGAAGTACTTCACCCGCCGCCCGCTGCCCTCGTGAAGGGTCATCCGGACGCCGCAGTGGGTGCACTCCACCTCGACGTTCTCCAGGGTCTGCCAGCTCACTGCCACCGAACTCATGGCTGCTTCTCGCTCCTGTAGGCGCAACACGCCTGTAGCACCGACACAGTCCCACGATCGGAGGTTCCGTCAAGAAATCTACCGTATGAGCGCGCATGGCCCGTCCCAACCCGGCGGTTTTCCGGTAGAACCCTGCCTCCCCTGCTCCGAGGCATGCCATGCGTCATCTGCTGCTCGCCGGCCTTCTGCTCATGGCCCCCGCCGCGCTCGCCCAGAGAGCGCCCACGGTCGCCACTCCGGATCCGGAGCCCGCTCCAGCTCCGGCTCTGGCCTCGGCTCCGGCTTCGACGGAGTCCGCCGCCCCGGGGAGCACGGACCAGGCGCTCCTGCGCGGCATCCTCTGGGCCACCGATCCCGCCCCCGAGGAGATTCGCATCATCGCCATCGAGGATCTGGCGCTGCTGGGAGATCCCCGCGCCCTGGGCCCGCTCTCCGCGCTGCTGGGAGATCCCAACCCGCGCGTCCAGTCCGCCGCCGTGCGCGCCGTGGCCCTCTTCCAGCACCCTCGCGCCGAGGAGATCCTCGTCAGCGTGGTCCGCAGCACTCGCCTGCCGGATGCCCTGAAAGTCCAGGCGCTGGATGGGCTGCTCTACCAGCGCACGCCCTCTGCTCGAGCGACGTTGGAGTCCGCCTCGCGCGATCCCCACTTGCCCCTCGCCATCCAGTCGGCCGCGCTCAACGTCGCGGCGCGCTGGGGCGCGGCGAAGTAGCCCCCGAGTCTCCTGGAGCTCCCTGTCATGCTCGAACGCACCATCGCTTTCCTGGGCGCCGGCAACATGGCCGAGGCCATCATCAAGGGCCTGCTGCGCGCTGGCACCGCGCGCCCCGAGGGTATCATCGCCACTGGCCGCCGCCCCGAGCGCCTGGAGGAGCTCAAGCGCGCCTACGGCATCCGTACCAGCCAGGACAACCTGGCCTCGGCGCGCGAGGCGGAGATCGTCGTGCTCTCCGTCAAGCCGCAGGCCATGGACAAGCTGGTGGTGCAGGTGGCTCCCGCGCTGGATCACCGCAAGCTCGTCATCTCCGTGGCCGCCGGTGTGCCCATCGCGGCACTCGAGCGGCGGCTGGGCGCCGGGGCTCGCATCATCCGCACCATGCCCAACACACCCTCCCTGGTGGGCGCCGGGGCCTGCGCCTTGTCCCGGGGCGAGCACGCCAGCGAGGAGGATCTCGCCGTGGCCAGCCGCATCTTCCAGGCGGTGGGCACCACCACCGTGGTGGAGGAGAACCTGCTGGACGCCGTCACCGGGCTGTCCGGCAGTGGGCCCGCGTATGTGTTTCTTGTGATCGAGGCGCTCTCGGACGCGGGCGTGAAGGTGGGCCTGCCGCGCTACACCGCGCTCAAGCTCGCCGCGCAGACGGTGCTCGGCAGTGCGCAGCTGTTGATTGAGACCAACGCCCACCCCGGCCAGCTCAAGGATCAGGTGACGAGCCCCGGCGGCACCGCCATCGCCGGCCTGCACACGCTGGAGGCCGGTGGCCTGCGCACCACCTTGATCAACGCCGTGGAGGCCGCCACCCGCCGCGCTCGCGAGCTGGGTGAGCAGTTCCTCGAGAAGTCCGAGCGCTGAGCCGACGGGTGGGGCTCAAGGGGATGCGCGCCCGCCGATCTCCGGGAAGCGCTGGTAGGCGCGCATGAACGCGTCGAGGTGCGAAGGGTTGTCGAGATCGAGCGGCGCCTCCGTGAGCCGGACCACCCACCCACCCGTCGCAGTGCGCCGCGATCGAGTGAGCAGGTCCGCATCCCGAGCCGGATCCGGAAAGCCAAGGATCCGTGCGGACGCGGCGGACCAGTAGTTCAGCCACCCGAGGTAATACGGAATCTCCGGCGAGCGGATATCGTCAAAGAGCTTGAGCGCAGGTAGCCCCCGGGGCGGAACCACCGGTTTGCGCACCGGATCGCACGTCTGGTCCGCGATGTCCCCCGCCGCAGCATCCGGCGTCACCTCGCCCCAGAACGCTTGTGCGCCCTGGGCGATGCCCACCAGCACCTCTTCCGCCGCCGAGAGGCCCCCCACCTCCAACGGCCAATCGGCATGGATGTCCAGGAGTGCTTGGCGGCCCGGGGAGAGGCGTGCCGAGTTTCCATAGCCGGTCAGGGTTATCAGGCAGTTCTCATCGGCGTTGCAGAGGAGTGGAAATCCCCCGTCCGATTTCCCCTGGGCAACCCACGCATCGCGCTGTGGCAGAGGGATGAATTGGCCCTCGTCGGAGATCGTCCACCCCAGGCGCAAGCCGGGGAGAGCGTGTTCCATGGCATGTACAGTTGCTACAGGACGGCCATCATCGTCCTTGAGTGCGGGCGCATAAACGGTCAGGAGGAGGGGCGTTCGCGTGACAGCCATTTCAGCACCAGTTCATGATGACGATGTTGAGAGAGCGGTCTTCTTTACGCAGCGCCTCCGCGTGCGCTGCGCTCCGCACGCCGACCGAGAAGCTGAATCCGCAGGCCACGGCAAGATCGCGCTCGCGCTTCAACTCCACCACCTGTTTTTCGATCACAATCTTTCGAAGGGCGGCGGTGTACGTGTCGAAGTTGTCGGTCTTGACCTCCCACAGCGTGCTCCTTTCGAGTTGCAGCGCGTCGAAGCGCTTCCCGTTGACGAGCACGTCGAAGCCGATGAAGTCATTCAGCGGAACCTTGTCAGCGCACACGTTGTGCAGGGCATCTCCTCCCAGGTGCGGCACGATCTCGGGGGTGCACTCGGGACGGCGCTCGGACGTCCTTGAGGGCGGCGGCTCCACGCCCGAGCCCGAGGGTGGCTTCGGGTATGAACCGGGCTGGCCTTCAGGCGACACGATGAACGGAGTGGGCGGGTTCACCCCCACGGGCACCGGTAGGGTGGCGGTCTTGGGGGTGACAAGAGGCTCCAGCGGAAAGGCCGCTTGATCTTTCGCGCCCACCCCTGATGTGGCGCAGCCGGGAAGCAGGAACAACAACGCACTGAAAATTCGGAATCTCATCGCTCCGGCCCTGTGAATTTCACCGCGGCGGTAACATGTGACACCCAGGCGAGCAGCCGGGCAAGCGCCGGCCCCCGGCGCGCTGATCCACGGGTGGGAAACTGGGCGGGCACTTCCTGGAGAACTCCCAGCGCTGGCCTATACTCGGGGCCATGAAGATCACCCCGCTCGACATCCGGCAGAAGCGGTTCGACACCGGCCTCCGCGGCTTCTCTCGCCGCGAGGTGGAAGCCTACCTGGAGCTGCTCGCCGGAGAGTTCGAGGAAGTGGTCAAGGAGAACATCGCGCTCAAGGAGGAGTTCAAGCGCGCGCAGCTGCGCATCGAGCAGTACCAGGAGCGCGAGCGCACCCTCCAGGAGACCATGGTCACCGCGCAGAAGATCAGCGAGGACCTCAAGGCCGCCGCCAAGAAGGAGGCCGAGATCATCATCGCCGACGCCGAGCACCAGGCGGAGAAGATCGTCCACGGCGCCCACCAGAAGCTCGTCCAGGTGGTCGAGGACATCAACGAGCTCAAGCGCCAGCGCACCCAGTTCGAGTCCCAGGTGCGCTCCGTGGTCGAGGCCCACCGCAAGCTGCTGGAGACGTTCGCTGGCCCCGCCTTCGCTGACCGCGACTACGCCCGCATCGAGGACAATGTGGCCTTCCTGTCCCAGAAGAAGGCCAACGGCGGCGAGTAGTCCGTGGCACCTCCCTGGCTCAAGGCCCTGCCCGATGGCGTGGAGCTGGCGGTGCTCGTACAACCTCGCGCCTCCCGCACCCGCGTGGTGGGCGAGCACGACGGCCTCTTGAAGATCCAGCTCGCCGCGCCTCCCGTAGATGGAGAGGCCAACGCCGCCTTGGTGGAGTTCCTCGGCAAGCTGCTCGGCGTCCCAAGAAGGCAGGTGGAGCTGCTCGCAGGTGACGCGTCGCGTCGCAAGCGATTGATCGTCCACGGAGTTGATGCCGTGACGGCCGAGGCTGTTATCTCTCAGGCATTGTGAACCTCCACATGCGCTTGCTGCTGTTCCTGTCCCTGCTGCTGGCCGCGCCCCTGGCTGTCGCCCAGGAGGGAGCCCCGAGCACGCATGGCATGGGAGAGCCGGCGCTGGTGCCCACCGCGCGCCCGGCCCTCGTCGAGGACGAGCTCGTCACCCCGCGCTTCCGCATCCTCTACACCCACGGCTCCAAGGGCTCGGCCCTGGCGCTCGCGGAGCGGATCGAGGCGGTGCGGGACTCGTTCCAGCAGGTGCTTGGACGGGACTGGCAGGGCCGTACGGAGATCCGCATCGGAAGGGATCGCCAGGAGTACGAGGCGCTGGCGCTGCCCGGAGGGGCTCCGCCCAAGTGGGCCGTGGCGCTCGCCTACCCCGCCCACAACATCATCCTGCTGGACGCGCGCAGCCTGCTGGCGCCCGAGGGCGACATCACCCTGCGGCATGAGCTGGCGCACGTGGCGCTGGGCCAGTTCGCCAAGGACTGGCCGCGCTGGTTCCAGGAGGGGCTGGCCCAGCACCTCGCGGGCGAGCGCATTGTCCTCACCCACTACGCCGCGCTCTTCCGGGCGGTGACGCAGCAGAAGGTGCTCCACTTCGAGGATCTCTCCGAGGGCTGGCCGACCATGCCCTCGGACGTGGAGGTGGCCTACGCCCAGAGCGCGGACTTCGTGGCGTACCTCGCCGGCCAGCACGGCCCGGGCGCCATGAACGAGCTGATCGAAGGCATGGCCCGGGGCGAGCCCTTCCCGACGGCGTTCGGCAAGGCCTTCCACTCCTCGCTCGGAGTGGAGGAGGACCATTGGCGCGGAGGCCTGTCCACGCGCTTTGGCTGGCTGCCGCTGACCACGAGCATGCAGTTGGTGTGGTTGATGGCGCCCGGGCTGTGCGTGGTCGCCTATGTCCGCCGCCGCCGGCAGCAGGCCGCCCGCCTGGCGGAGATGTCCGCGGAGGAAGCCGCGGAGGAGGCCGCGATCCGGGTGCTGGCCGCCGAGGCCGCGGCGCAGGAGGGCCTGCCTCCGCCCCTTCCCGCCGACAGCGTCCCCCAGTGGGTGGAGCCGCCTCCCCCTCCTCCCGAGGAGCCACGAGAGTTCCTGGACGAGGACTCCGAGCACGGGCCCCGCCCTCCCAAGCCGACGCTCCACTGAGGGCTCCCAGGTCCGCTCCCCACTAGTGGGGAGCGCCGGCGGCAACCCGTGTGCCCCCGTTTCGCCCAGAGTCCTACATTGGAAGTGCCTCCCTGAGTTCCCATGGGCCAGGCAGTAGGAAACGGCGTACCCCGGGTGTTCCTTCCAGGGCCTCAACCGGAGAAATTACGGGGCCCACCCCTCCCCCAGGGATGAGGCCTCCGTCCAAACGATTGATCTTCCTGGCGTCCGCTGCCCCGTGAGCGTTGGCCAGCGCTTTGCTTTGTCCCCTGGCGTGACGCGGAGGACACCCGAGATGATAGAGCGTGCGAAGCGGACCGCTGGAGTGGCACGGGTCTTCACCCAGCAGCCGGATCGGCTCGCCGCAGCGTGGCGGCGGGTGCGGTGCACGGGCAACTCGCAGGTCCACCCGCCCCAGAGCCTGCTGGATGGACTGGTGGAGCCCTTCATCCGCGAAGTGGGTTTGAGCCTGGCCGGCAATCAGACGAGCCCCTGGAGCCGCACCCGCGCGGTGCTGCGCCTGTCCCTCGAGCGGGGCGCGCGGGGCCTCTATGACGAGTTCGCAGTGCTGCGGCGCTGCCTGGTGGACGCCGTGGAGGTGCTGGGCGGCGGGGATGCGGAGCGCGCGGTGATCAACCGCTGCCTGGACGAGGCGGTGGATGCCTCGGTGGCGCTGCTGCAGCGCATGAGGGACGCGAGCT
Organism: Hyalangium sp.; assembly: GCF_045802625.1. Lineage (NCBI taxonomy): Bacteria > Pseudomonadati > Myxococcota > Myxococcia > Myxococcales > Archangiaceae > Hyalangium > Hyalangium sp. Next base: position 72,831 of record NZ_JBJMQP010000043.1, read on the forward strand.
CCGAGGAGCCTCGGGTGCCTTTCGGAGGATTGGTGGTGGAGTGGTTCGATCGGCCCTCGGACAGCCGGGTTCAGCAGCCGGGCACCGAGACGGAACGCATCGCGCTTCACTGAAGAGAGTGCCGACCCGTCCGGCTTGATGCTTCCGACAGGGAGCGTCCGAGGGCCGGCGGTGGATGGGGGCGTGTCGCGGGGCTTGGGGGTCTTCGTGACGCGAAACGGGGGGCGTGTTCCCAGCATGGGGGCTAGGTGAGCACGCCATATGGCCGCTTGGGACGCGTGGATGGGGGTCCGCGCGCCTCGTCGGTCGGACGGGTCGGCCGTGTTTTCGGGGAGGGAGAGGGGTCGCGGGGGGGAGTGCCGTCGGGGGTCGGCGCTCCTTCCCGCGATTTTTTTGCGGGCCTCAGTGCGCGTCGGCCCAGGTCTTCCCCGCGCCCACGTCCACCTTGAGCGGCACCTTGAGCGTGGTCACCTGCGACATGCAGCGGCGCGCCAGCTCCTTCACCTGCTCCACCTCGGCGTCCGGCGCCTCGAAGAGCAGTTCGTCGTGCACCTGCAGCAGCATCAGGGTGCGCAGCTGCTCCTTCTTGAGGGCCTCGTCCACCGCGAGCATCGCCTTCTTGATCAGGTCCGCGGCGGTGCCTTGGATGGGCATGTTGATGGCGGCGCGCTCGGCGGCCTGGGCCACCTGACGGTTGCGCGAGAGCAGATCCGCCATCAGCCGCCGCCGGCCGAACAGGGTCTCCACGTAGCCCGTCCTCCGGGCCGTGTTGACCGTCTCCTCCAGGTAGCGGCGGATGCCGGCGTAGCGGGTGAAGTAGCGCTCGATGATGTCGCGCGCCTCCTCCACGTGGATGCCCAGGCGCGTGGACAGGCCGTGCGGTGACAAGCCGTAGGCGATGCCGAAGTTCACCGTCTTGGCCACCCGGCGCTGCTCCCGGTCCACCTTGTCCGGCGTGGTGCCGAAGATCTCCGCCGCGGTGCGGCTGTGGATGTCCTCGTCATGCTGGAAGGCGTCGATGAGGACGGGATCCTCGGCGATGTGGGCCAGCAGCCGCAGCTCGATCTGGCTGTAGTCCGCGGAGACGAGCTGGTGGCCCGGCTCGGCGACGAAGGCGCGGCGGATCTCCCGGCCCAGATCCGTGCGCACGGGGATGTTCTGCAGGTTGGGATCCGAGGAGGACAGGCGCCCGGTGGCGGTGGCCGCCTGGTGATAGGTGGTGTGGATGCGCCCATCCTTGGCCACCAGCCCCGGCAGCGTGTCCAGGTAGGTGCTCTTGAGCTTGGACAGCGAGCGGTACTCGAGGATGGCGCCGGGCAACGGGTGCTGCTCGGAGAGCTTCTCCAGCACCTCTTGATCGGTGGAGGGGCCCGTCTTGCCCTTCTTGATCACCGGCAGCTTGAGCTTCTCGTAGAGCACCTGCGCCAGCTGCGGGTTGGAGCCGACGTTGAACTCCCCGCCCGCCAGCTCGTGGATGTGCTTCACCCGGGACTCGCACTCGGCATCCACCTTGGTGGAGATCGTCTGGAACACGGAGGTGTCCAGCTTCACGCCGCGCCGCTCCATCTGCGCGAGGATGGGCAGCAGCGGCAGCTCCAGCTCGCGCGCCAGCTTCGCCATGCCGGCCTCTTCCAGCTCCGTCCAGAGCGTGGGGGCCAGCCGCCGCGCCGCATCCGCCCGGGCCGCGTACGCCTGGGACACCTCCTCGGGGACATGGTCCGCCAGCGCCCTGCCCTTCTTGCCCTCGGTGGAGGCGGGCAGCGCGGGCAGCTCCGTGTTCAGCCGCTCGCGAGCCAGATCCGTCAGCGCGTGCTCCCGGCGCGAGGGGTTGAGCAGGTAGCTGAGCAGCTCCACGTCGTCATGGGCGCCGCGCAGCGTCAGCCCCACGCTGGCGAGCACCAGGGCGAGCGCCTTGAGATCATGCCCCCCCTTCTTCACCGCCGCGTCCTCGATCAGCCCGCGAACCGCGGAGACAAAGGTGGCCTCGGGCACCTGGTGGGAGCCCAGCTGCGTGTGGCGCAGGGGCACGTAGGCGGAGCGGCCATCGAGCAGCGCCAGGCCAAGGCCCACCAGCGGCGCGGTGAAGGCAGGCCCCTCGTAGGCGGGCACCAGGAAGATCGAGCCCGCGGCGCGAGCGGCGTCCACGAAGGAATTCAGCTCCGCCTCGGTGGTGACGAGCACGGCGGGCGCGGAGGCGGCGGGAGCGGGGGCCTCGGCGGGCTTCGGCGCGGCGGCCGTCTCCGTGGGCAGATCAGTGACGAGCCGGTAGAACTCCAGCTCCGTGAAGAGCTTCCTGGCGCGATCCGTGTCGATCGGGCGGCGAGCCAGCTCCGGGATGGTGACCTTCAGATCCAGGTCCGTCTTGAACGTGACGAGCTGCCGGGCCATCAACAGGGTGTCCCGGTTGGCGGCCAGGGCCTCGCGGATCTTCGGCTTCTTCACCTCGTCCAGCCGGGCCAGCAGCGTGTCCACGTCGCCGAACTGCTGGATCAACTCGGTGGCCGTCTTGGGGCCGATGCCGGGCACCTTGGGGACGTTGTCCACCGCGTCGCCAATGAGCGCCAGGTAGTCGCGCATCTGCCGAGGCTCGATGCCCAGCTTCTCCTTCACCTCGGCGGGGCCGGTGTGCACGTCCTTCATCGGATCAAAGAGGCGCACGTCCTCGTCGACGATCTGGATGAAGTCCTTGTCGCCCGTCACCACCTGGACGCAGAAGCCCGCCTCCTTGGCCTGCTTCGCCAGGGTGCCGATGACGTCATCCGCCTCCCAGCCAGCCACCTCGAGCACGGGCAGGTTGAGCGCCTCCACCACCCGGCGGATGAGCTCGAATTGGGGCACCAGATCCTCGGGCGGGCCCTCGCGGTGGGCCTTGTAGTTGGGATCGATCTTCTGACGCTCGGTGCGGCTCTCCTTGTCGAAGGCCAGCGCCAGGTGCGTGGGCTGAAGATCCTTGATCGCCTTGAGCACCATGCGCGTGAAGCCGAGCACGGCGTTGGTGGGCACCCCCTTGCTCGTGGTGAGCGGGGGGATGGCGTGGTAGGCGCGGAAGATGAAGCTCGAGGCGTCGATCAGCGTGAGGACGGGCGCGGAGCGCGCTGGGCTCGGGACCATGCCCCGGCCTTAGCGCGGCTCCCCTGCCCTGTCCACGTTCCACGCGGGCGCCACGGCGAGCGCCTGGGGCCCCGCCCGGGGGCCTACTGGCACTTCAGCTCCTCTTTCTTCTTGGCGATCTTCTCCTCGAGCCCATCTCCCGGCACGGCCCACTCGGCCACCTGGACCAGCTCCGGGCAGGAGCGCGCGTTGGAGAACATCCGGGTGCCCTGCGTGGAGCAGATGTTGCTCAGGGCTTTGATCAGGTCCGTGTTGCCCCGGTAGAACCGGAAGCCAATCTTCCACAGCTTGCACGCCCTGCGCGGATCCTCGCGCTTGGCCCAGTCCTTACCGCGATCATAGGCCTTGGACGCCATGTCCTGCTGGATGTTGCGCCGGTAGAAGGACGGGGTGCGCTCCCACAGCTCTCCCATGAGGCGCTTGTCCACCTCGAGCGCCTCATCGAACGGCTCGGCGGCGCGCTCCACGTCGTCCGCCTGGAGCGCCGAGGAGCCCGTCTTGAAGAGCTGATCCACCGTGGACACGTCCTTGATCAGCAAGTCCACCTGCCCGTGCAGCGAGGCCTGCTCGAGGTTGGAGCGGACCTTCTGCAGCTTGGCCAGCGACTCGTTGCCGCGCCCGCCCCAGTAGTCGAACAGCGCCGCGTTCATGTACGGGTTGGGGTAGCGGTCCTTGAACATCTTCTTCACCTGATCATCGGGGCCGGAGCCGCCCTCGGGGCCAGTGCCGAAGTCCGTCACCGGGCACTTCCACGGCTCTGACTTCGGATCCATGCGCTGGCGCGCCTGGAGGAACTGGACGAAGAGCTTGTCCTTCGGGCGCCACTGCTTGCGGCCGATCCGGCCCTGCAGCGAGATGCTGAAGCCCAGCGGCGGCTCGATCTCCTCGCGCGTCACGCCCTGGCACCAGAAGCTCATGTAGCGATCACAGCGGGGCACCGCCGCTTCCCACTGGTTGTCTCCCAGGTAGCGCTTGCAGTCGTCCAGGGCGTGCTTCTTCACCTGCTGCATCGCCTCGTCCACCTTGATCTTCGCGCGGCGGAAGTACTGGCTCTCCTTGGGGATCTTCCGCAGCTGATCCAGCGCGTCCTCTTCCTTGAGGCGCTGGAGCATCTTCGTGCCCTGCGCGAAGTACTCGGCCGCCTCCTTCTCCACCTTGATGCGCTTGATCAGGGTGTTGGCCTCGCCGTTGATGGGATCGATGTTGAGCGCCTGCTCGCAGGCCTCGTCCGCCTTGTCCCACTGGGGCTCGTTGCCCATCTCCATGGAGGCGAAGGAGCGGCACTGGTTCAGCATCTCCTGGAGCTGCTGCTGGGTGTTGGCCTGAGCCACCGCCGGATCCGGGGGAACCGGCACGGGCTCGACGGGGGCGGCGACCTTGCTGACGATGCCCAGCGCCAGGAAGATCCCCACCGTGGCGCCGGCCACCACGAGCAGCTTCCGGCTCTTCTTGGCGGGCGGAGCATCGCTCGGGTTGCCCTTGCCTCGAGCGGCCCCCGTGCCCCGGCGCGACGGGACACCACCGGCCTCGTCGCCCGACTCGTACACCACCTCCACCATGCCGAACTGCAGGATGTCGCCCGAGAAGACTTCCACGGGCTCCTGGCCAATCCGCTCTCCGTTGATGAGCGTGCCGTTGGCGCTGCCCAGATCGCGCACGAACACCGCGCCTTCGGACTTACGCTCCACCTCGGCGTGCTTGCGGCTGATCGAGTCATCCTCGAGCAGCACGGCGGCCGGAGGCGCGCGGCCCACAACCAGCTTGCTCTTGAGGGGATAGGTCTTGTTGGCCCACGGCCCCGTCAGGCCTCGGAGCACCGGCGCGGCGGCAGCCGGAGCCGCGGCCGCGCCTCGAGCCGGACGCTCGCGCTTGGCCAGCGCCGCGCCGGGAGGACGGGCTGGCTTGACGCTGGGCAGCGCGCGGGTGGCCCGCGGAGCCCCTTCCTCGGAGCCCATGTCGGGCGCGGCGCCCCTGGCGGCGGAGCGGCGCGCGCCGGTGGCCCGGGAGCCGCCCTTGAGCTTCAGCGTGTAGTCGCCCAGCAGCACCTGGGACTGGGGCGTGAGCGGCGTGGGCTCGGCGATGCGCTCCTCGTCCACGTAGGTGCCGTTGGCGCTGCCGAGATCCTCCAGCAGCACCTGGCCGCCCTCCACGAGGATGCGGGCGTGCTGGCGAGACACGCCGCCCTCGGTGAGGATCAGATCATTGCCATCCTGGCGGCCAATCTTCAGCTCGCCAGTGAGCTCGTGCTCCGTCTCGCTGCCGTCGGGGTGACGGACGACCAAAGTGGGCATGGAAGCTCTATTCCTCCCGGAAGATGCTCATGTTCACGGGGATGCCCTTGCGCTGCAGGTCATCGTAGAACTTGGGCACGAAGCCAGAGGCCACGAAGCGACCGCGCACCTTGTTGTCGTCCGTGAAGCCGTCCTGCTTGTAATAGAAGATGTCCTGGAGGGTGACGATGTCCACCTCCATGCCAGACACCTCGGTGATGAAGCAGATCTTCCGCGTCCCGTCCGAGAAGCGCGTCTGCTGCACGATGAGGTGAACGGCGCTGGCGATCTGCTCGCGGATGGCCTTCACCGGCAGCTCCATGCCGGACATGAGCACCATCGTCTCCAGGCGGGCAATCGCGTCGCGCGGCGTGTTGGCGTGCAGCGTGGTGAGCGAGCCGTCGTGGCCGGTGTTCATGGCCTGGAGCATGTCCAGCGTCTCGCCCGAGCGGCACTCGCCGACGACGATCCGGTCCGGACGCATACGCAGGCAGTTCTTCACCAGATCGCGGATGGTGATGGCGCCCTTGCCTTCCAGGTTGGGCGGGCGGCTCTCCAGCTGCACCCAGTGCTCCTGGGGCAGCTGCAGCTCGGCGGCGTCCTCCACGGTGATGATGCGCTCCCCCTCGGGGATGAACGAGCTGATGATGTTCAGCGTCGTCGTCTTCCCGGAGCCCGTGCCGCCGGAGATGACGATGTTCTTCCGGGCGCGCACGCACATCTCCAGGAACTCGGCCATCTGCGCGGTGACGGTCTTGTACTTGATCAGATCCTGGATCTTGAGCGCGTCCTTCTTGAACTTGCGGATGGTGATGCACGGGCCCTTGAGCGCCAGCGGCGGGATGATGGCGTTCACGCGGCTGCCGTCCTTGAGGCGCGCGTCCACCAGCGGGCTGGACTCGTCGATGCGGCGGCCGATGGGCGCCACGATGCGCTCGATGACGCCCAGCACCGCCTGGTTCGAGGAGAACGTCTTCTCGGACAGGGTCAGCTGGCCACGCTGCTCGATGTAGATCTGGTTGGCGTGGTTCACCATGATCTCGCTGATCTCTTCCGACGCGAGGAACGCCTCGAGGGGCCCCAGGCCCAGCGCCTCGTTGATGACGTCGGTGAGCAGCTCCTCGCGGTCCACGTCCTCCGGGAGCTCCGAGTCCGCGTCCATCTGGTCGATGATGTCGCGGATGGCCTTCTCGGTGCGGCGCCACAGCTCCTCGTCGCCCAGGCGGTCCATGTCCATGCGGCGCAGGTCGAGGTACTCGATCAGCCGGTCATGGATCTCCTTCTGCAGGCGCGTGTAGCGCTCGATGCGGGGATCGATCTTGCGCTTGTTGCGCTGGAGGGCGGCGGCCAGCGAGGCCGGCATGTTCTTCTTGGAGTTCTCCGGGGCGCCGGGCGGCTGCGCGCGCACGGGCATGGGCGCGGGCGGCTCCTCTTCGTAGGGCTCCTCCTCGTAGGGCTCCTCCTCGCCCTCGTAGCCCTCCTCGGGAGGCGGCTCCTCCTCGGCTCCACCGGCGCCGCCAGCCTCGAGCGGCTCCACGTTGATGATGTAGTCGCCGATATAGATCTTGTCGGTGGGCTTCAGCACCTGGGGCGCGGCGATCTTCTTGCCGTTCACGAACGTGCCGTTCGTGGACTTCATGTCCAGGATGATGAGCTTGCCGTCCTTGGCGACGATCTTGGAGTGGTACTTGGAGACGTTGCCCTTGCCCAGGACGATGTCATTCCCAGCAAGGCGGCCGATGGTGATCTCGTTCTTCTCGAACTCGATCTCCTCCGTGCCGCCGCCCTTCTCGGCAAGTGTGACTAGAAACATGGGGCCGGATGCTACCAAGCGCCCTCCCCACCTCAAAGAGGGTGGCTCGGGTTTCGCAAGGGCCGGAAATAGCGAGGCCGGCGCCCACCTCTCGAGGGAGATGAGGCCGGCCCCAAGCCGAGCAGGCAGCCGCGTGCGCGCTCAGTCGAAGATGTTGAAATTCACTTCGCTGCGTGCCTGCTTGTAGCGGCTCTTCACGTCCTCGATGATCGTGCGGATCTTGTCCGAGTCCGGGTTGACGATGCGCGGGGTGACGAAGATCACCAGCTCGCGCTTGGTGGAGTCGAACGCGCGGCTCTTGAAGAGCTCACCGACGATGGGGATGTGGCCCAGGCCGGGCAGCTTGGACACGGCCTTCTGCTCGTCGTGGCTGAACACGCCGGACAGGACGATCGTCTCGCCGTGGCGCACGGTGACGTTCGTCTTCACCTTGCGGGTGCGGAAGCCGGGGATGGTAGTGGAGCCACCGAAGGACACCGCCACCGAGGTGTCGATCTCCGAGGCCTCCGCCTCGATCTCCGTCTGGATGTTGCCGTTGCGGTCCGCGGTGGGGCGCAGGTTGAGGATGACGCCGTAGGGCTTGTACTCCACCGTGAACTGGTTGTTGGTGATGAGGGGGATCGGCACCTGGCCGCCGGCGAGGAACTCGGCCTTCTCACCGCTGGCGCACACCAGCTTGGGCTGGGCCAGCAACCGGCCGTAGCCGTCGTTGGCCTGGAAGCCGAAGGACATCTGCGAGGCGGCCTGCACCGTCACCTGGCCCGAGCCCGAGCCGAAGGTGCCCGGGTACAGCTCCTGCGCGAAGGTGGCGCCACCGGACACGGTGCCGGTGATGTCCGTGGGGTAGGTGATGCCGTACCGGTCCCGGCTGTTGCGGCGGATTTCCACGAACTGCACCTCGGAGAGGATCATCCGCTTGATGCCGACCACGAGCAGGTTCTCCACCTTCTCGCCGATGGCCTTGGTGATCAGCTCCGCCTTCTGCAGGTCCTGCTGGCTCTCCACCGAGCCCTCCAGGAAGATGGTGGAGCCCACCACGTTGGCCTGCACGTTGCGCAGGCCCGCCTTCTGGAAGGCCGCGTTCAGGTTCTGCGCCACCAGCTTCTTGGCGTTGGGCGCGATCTTCACGAAGCTCTTCACGTTCGGGTACAGCGAGACCACCTGATCAATGCGGTCCGCGTCCTGCGTGGTGTACGCCTGGCCGTCCAGGTAGATGCGATCTCCCACCATGCGCACGGACACGCCTTCGATCTCGCCCAGCAGCTTCTTGATCTCGGCGATGATCTCGTTCGGATCCTGCCGGCGCACGGCGATCAGGTAGCTGACGCGCTGGCCGGAGGTCTTCCAGATGAGGAGCGTTGTCTTGCCCTCGTTCTGGCCGATGATGAGGACCTGGTTGTTCCCGATGGTCTTCACCTCGGCGATGCTCGGATCACCCAAGGCAATTCGGGTGATGCCCGGGATGGTGACCACCTTCTGGGTGCCCACGCCCAGGGCAATGGTGCTGCCTTCCTGAGCCAGGGCAGAGCCGCCCACGAGGAGGGCCAGGAAGACGCCTAGCGTGGCGGCGTGGTGCGTGATGCGTGTGAACATCGTGCGAGTCCCCTCTGCGCGTCGAATCCGAGCTAACTGGAGTTGGATTGCTGCCACCACATGGCCCAGAAAGTCCCCAGGGCGATGGCCACCCCATAGGGAATGTGCCGCTGCGTCATGGGCGCGGTGTCCGCGCGCAGCAGTCGGGCCCTTACCGCCCAGCGCCGCCCCGCGGCCGCCAGCGTGTCCCACACCTCGCCCTTCCAGATGATCGTCACCACCGCCTGGAAGAAGCCCGCCAGGGAGATGAAGGCCCCAGCCGCCATCACCGCGGGAAAGCCGAGCACCGCCCCCACCCCGCCCATCAACTTCACGTCGCCCCAGCCCATCTTCCCCCGCAGCGCCCCGGGCAACAGCAGCGCCGCCAGCCCCACCCCCGACACCAGACCACTGATCAGCCCCGTGTCCAGATCTCCCACGCCCTCGGACCACAGGCGCACCCCGAGCGCGATCACCACCAGTGGATAGGTGACGATATCGAGGATCCGCTGGCGAAGGACATCCGTCACCACCGAGATCACCAGGGCTGCTCCCAGGATTGTCCACAGCGAGATCTGAACAGGGGTCATCCGAAGCCCGGCCCACTCGCGGCCAGGCCCTCGGAATAAATCAGCGAACCCCACATTCAGTCAATTGGCGAACATCCCGAGGGCCAGGAAGGCCCCGGAGCGTTCAGCGCACAACGAGGCGGATCTTCTCGCTGCAGATGAAGTACTCGTCTCCATCCTCGATCTTCCGCCGCTTGATGCGCTGCTTGTTGAACCAGGTCCCGTTGGAGGAGCCCAGGTCCTCGACGAAGTAGTCCCCGCCCTCGCGGACGATCACGGCGTGCTCGCGGGAGACCTTGCCGGAGTTGATCACCAGATCGCAGTGCTTGCCGCGGCCGATGACGAACCGGTCGTTGATGATCTTCTGCTGATCGCCGCCCTCGGTGATGAGGTAGAGCGCGTTGCCCTCGTCGGCCGAGGGCTCGTCCTCCATGGGCTCCTCGTCCTCGGGGGGCGGCTCCTCGTCCTCCATGTGCTGCAGGCCGGAGTCCTCGGGCACCTCGGGCGGCGGAGCGTCCTCATCCTCGACGGAGTCGTCATCCACGGGCTGGGGCGGCTCGTTCTTGCCTTTGATCAGGCGCTCGAGCTCGGCGGCCGTCTCCAGCACGCGCTCGGCCACCTCGCGGCGCACCGGATCATTGTCCAGGGCGTTGGCGGAGGGGCGATCATCCACCGGGCGCGGCGGCTGGCGCGAGGGCTGCTCGTCGCGCATGGGCGCGGACTTGACGGGCGCGGGCGCCGCCGCGAGCACGGGCGGGCTGGACTTGCCCACCGAGGGCGCGGCGCCCGAGGGACGCTGGGGCACCGCGGAGGGCACCACGTTGAGCGGCGCGGGAGCCTCGCCGCGGGTGGGCTTGCCCACCTCAAGGAACCCGTTGAGCCGCGCGAACATGAAGAGCGCCTGGTTGATCAGCGCGTCGCGGTCCGAGCCCATCTGCTGGGCCATCTCTTCAAACGTCTCCCACAGGTGGTCGGCGATACCAACCTTGCGAGCGGGGCGGGAGTTCTGGTCAATCATCGTGGCGACTCGGAAAGTCTGAGGAGGTACAGAACGATAACAGAGGCCCCCCGTCCCGCCCAGTTACTCGAAAGGTACCAGGCCCCTGAGATTGGCGACGTTATCCTCCAGGCCAGCAAGGGAGACCTGAAGGATGCCATTCGCCGAGGGATACGCAATATAGGCGAAATCCACCGGAGCCGTAGGATCTCCTACCTGGACATGCACCACGGGGCCAGGCAGCCGGAAGGTCGTCAGGCCGCCGGTCGTGGTGGAGGTGTCCACCCCGGCCGCGAAGGGCCGCACCCCCGACTGGGCCGTGACGACGAGCTGGTCCCCCCACGTCAGGGTGCTCGCCAATTCGTCCTGCATGTGCTCCAGGTGGAGGTAGGCGCTGGCCTTGTCGTAGGCCGGGTCATGGCGCTGCGGGTTCGTGGGATCGGAGCTATTGAAGCCATTGGGGTGGAAGAAGTAGCCCCCGGGGAGGGTGAACGTCACATCCTCATTCAGCATCACCCGGCCCAGATAGCCCTTGGTATCGCTATTCACTACCAGTGGATAATCCCCGTTGGCCCGGACCGTGAAGCGAGTGGGGTCCGGGCAACTATCCGTCGGCAGGCCCTGGGTGGTGAGCTGGCCCACCGGATTGGTGCTGGGCGACAGGGTGACCTTGGAGATCGTGACATAGATGGGAGTGAGCCCATCTTCCTTCAGGCAGGGCCCGGCGTCGTTGGCCAGCGAGATGATGTCTTGCTCGCGCACCATGCCGGACTTCACGGCCTCGTCCTCCACAGAGAAGGTGCACTGGCCCGGAGTCGTCGTGCAATCCACCGTCTTGTCCGCTCCCTCGGAGCTACGGATGGGCCGGTTCGCGAGCCCCGGCAGCGCGCCCTTGTAGAGCACGCGGTAGGTGTCATCCCGGGTCGCCCCCTCCTTCGTATCGAGGTGGATGTACGCCGCGAAGTTGGGGGTCCCGTCGCCATTGAGTCGCGAGACGCTCTTCGCATTTCCGTTGATGTCGAGGATGGAGTTGCCCGACTGCCCCGATGCACCGAGTGTCTTATCGGTATCCGTGGGCGTGTCGAGATCGAACGAGCGAAGCCCCGCCGCGTCGAAGATGTTGATCCGCCCATCCGAGGCCGGAACGATGCCAATGAGCGGGCGGCGCATGACGGTGCTCGCGCCATTGCAGCGCATCAGGATGTGGGCATCCGCCGCGATGGACAGTCCGGTGGGCAACGCCTGCCCTACTCGGATGGGGAGCATGGGCGTGAGCGTCGCGTCCTGGGCCAGCGCGCCGGTGTCCGCCTCCACCGCGACGATGCCCGCGCACGCCTCCTGATCCTGCTGGGTACACACGCTCTCATCCAGCGCGCCGTACACGTACGTCCCCGCGTTGAGCGAGTGATCCGAATTCTGATTCAGCTTCGGCGGATCGAGCTCATCGAGCTGGGTGCAGGCGCCCTCGTCCAGCAGCAGATTGGACACCTTGGGGTTGGTGGCCAGCAGGCGCACGGCCCCTCCGAACTGGTACTCCATGAGCTCAGTGCCCGTGTGCGCGTCCAGCTTGAACGTCCGGTTGCCCTGAGCCGCGGCCAGAGACGTCCTCCGCGTGGCGACCACGATGGGCTCCTGGTTGGCGTCGGCAGTCGGCATCACGAGCAGCGCCGTCACCGTCTGGTCCGTCAGCGGCGCCGCCAGCAGGATCTCCTTGCCCTGGTACTGCGTGTCTCCCGAGGCCAGGAGCGCATCCGGTCCCGGCAACTCCACGCGGAAGAGATGGGCCCCTGACTCCTCCTGGGTGGCGTAGTAGAGGACGCTGTTGCCGCCGTTGTCGGCACCCCGGCCCGCGAAGGCCGTGACGAAGCCGAGCCCCTTCAGGCGCTTGACCTCCTTGAAGTAGTCCGGATCGGCCGCGACGACGGAGAGCTCATCCGTGCCCGTGCTCCGCGCGTACACATAGGGGCCCGTCACCTCGCCGCCGGCGGCGTCGTAGTGAATGTCCCGCGCCAGGTAGATGGGCCGATCCAGCACTGGAATGGAGAGCGGCTCGATCGGGTTGGGGGCGCGGACCCAGTCACGCGGACTGCCGGTGAGGTAGAGCGCGCGCAGCTCGTTGCGGTCCGCCGATGTGACGAAGACGTAGTCGCCCACGGACGTGACGTCGTAGGTCCCCGACAGGCCCGCGGCCGTCTGCGTCGTCTGCGACGCGGAGCACGCGCTGAGAACGCCCGCGCCGAGCGCGAGGCAGAGCATGAAACGCTTCAAGGCTGGGTCTCCTGCCGGCACGTGGAGGTGCCCTGCTTCGGGTCGAGCCCCTGGGGCTCACCGAGATAGGCCACCAGGCGCGCATCTTGCGGCTGGCGGATGTTGGGAATGTCGATCACGGCGACGCGCCCGTCACCGAAATTGGTCACGAACACGCGGGCGGCGCTGGTGCCGCGCTGATCCACGGCCAGGCCATAGGGCTGAGTGCCCACGTCGCCCACCTGCCGGACGACCTGGCCTAGCTTCGTGTCGTAGAGCACCAGCACGCCGAGCGTCCGGGTCGTCCCGGCGCATGTCACCGCCACCAGCTCGTCACCCGGGTCCCCGCGGCGCAGGATCTGGAGCCCGCTGGCGCCCTCCGGCAGCGGAACCGCGCTCACCACCAGGAACGAGGGCCGAGCCGAGCTGGCATTGTCCACGTCCACGACGAGCAGCGTGTCCGGAGAGCGCGCCAGGATGTAGAGGCGATCCTTGTCGAGGTGCTCTTCGGGCTTGCCGAGCGGAATGCGAATGATGTCCCGCGCCTCCAGCGTCTGGTAGACGGAGCTCAGGCTCGTCTCGAGGATGCGGGTGGTGTCGGTGCGATCGACTAGGCGCAGCAGGAAGCTGGCCGACACCAGGGTCTGGCCCGCCACGAAGTTGCGGCCGGTGACGTAGACGTAGCGGTCTCCGATGGCCGTGGCGTGAGCGCCTCCGATGGGCAGCCCCGGCGGGGTCAGGGAAACGAAGTCGTCCTTGCTGAGGCTCAGCGAGTCCCCCCCGGCATCCGGGAGGTGGACCAGGTACGTCTGGAAGCTCTTCGAGCTACGGGCTGGAGAGTCCGCGGCCTCGGTGTGCGTCACCCACAGCTCGGGCTGATCGCCGGAGTCATCCACCGTCACCCCAATGGGTGCCGGCGCGCGTGGCTGGTCATCCACCGCTCCGGCGATCTTGCTGGTGAGCGACAGGGCGGTGGGCACGCAGTTGCGATCGCCCTGGCTCGCGCCGACGCAGTTCAGGATGGTCTTGCCCTCATTGGTCCTGTCCTGAATGTCGATGGCGTGCAGGTAGTTCCCCTCGGCGCGGGTGGGCACGAAGAGCCGCGGCGTGCCCCCGGTACGTGGGGTCCACAGGGTCATCTCCCCCGCGAAGCTGTCGATCTGCACGTAGGAGTTATTGGAATCCACCTGGAGGTCGGTGATCTCCGCCGGCCCACTGGCAGGGACCGAAGCGCCGATCTCCGGCAGCCCGAGGCTGTCCAGATCGAGCGCGATCAGCGAGCCCGTGTCGTAGCACTTGTCGAAATTGGCGCTGGCCACGTAGAGCGCGCCATTCGGGGAACCGTCCACCTGCCGGTGGACGATCCCGCTGGGGTAGACGAAACGGCCGACGGGCGGGGGCTGCGGCGCGGTTTCCGAGCCACACCCCACCCAGACCAAGGCGGAGATAAGAATAAGGGGGCGCATCAGAGGGGGGCGGAGTGTAGGAACCACACCTGCCCCTAGCAACTACAAAGGGGCGCTCCTATTCCGCAACCGTCAGCCCGCCCGCTCTCCTCAGGCCGCCGCCTCGGCCTGGATCTTGGAGAAGTCGGCGACTTGGTTGAACAGCGCACCAATCTCCACCAGGAAGCGGACGCGGTTCTCGCGCAGCTCCTTGTCGTCCGCCATGACCGTCACTTTGTCGAAGAAGGTGTCCACGGCGGGCTTCAGGCTGGTGATCTCCTTGAGCGCGCCGGAGAAGTCATCCGAGCGCAGGTAGTCGGCCACCTTGCCGCGGGCCTGGGTGAACGCGGTGTGCAGATTGCGCTCGGGCTCGTCGCGGAACTTGTCGGGGTTGGTCTGCCCCTTGGCCACGTCCTTGCCCTGCTTCTCCACGATGTTGACCACGCGCTTGAAGGCCACCGCCAGCGGAGTGAAGTCCGCGCGGCCCACCAGCCCGCTGAGCGCCTCCAGCCGCTTGCGCGCCGCCACCAGGTCATCGAAGCCCACCGACAGCACGGCCTCCACCACGTCCGTCCGGTAGCTCTCCGACCAGAGCGCCTTGAGCCGGCCTCGGAAGAACTCCAGCACCTGCTCGCGCGGAGCGGGCTCGCCGGCCTTGCGCTTGAGATCCCGGAGCTTCGGCTCCAGCAGCTTGAGCGCCTCGTCCACGGCCGCCGACAGCGAGAAGCGGTAGCCGCGCCCGAGCACCAGGTTGATGACGGCCAGGCACGCGCGCCGCAGGCCGAACGGGTCCGCCGCGCCCGTGGGCGCCTTGCCGATGGCGAAGATGCCGCACAGGGTGTCCAGGCGGTCCGCCAGGCCGATCAGCGCGCCCGCGTCCTGCGTGGGCAGCGAGTCATTCGCGTTGCGCGGCAGGTAGTGCTCGAAGATGGCCATGGCCACGGCCTCGGGCTCGCCAGCGGCGCGGGCGTACTCGCGGCCCATGACGCCCTGGAGCTCGGGGAACTCGCCCACCATGCCGGTGACGAGGTCCGCCTTGGCCAGCGTGGCGGCCTGCTCGATGGTGGAGCGCTGGTCGTTCTTGCCCGTCTGGTTCGCCAGGAACACGGCGAGCGCCCGGAACCGCTCCACCTTCTCCGCGTAGCTGCCGAGCTGCCCCTGCCACACCACGCGAGCCAGCTTCGGCACGCGCTCGATGAGGGGCGTCCTGCGGTCCTCGTCGAAGAAGAAGCGGCCGTCCGACAGGCGGGAGCGCAGCACGCGCTCGTAGCCGCGCAGGGACAGCTTCTCGTCGCGCACCGGCGTGTTGGACACGGCGATGAACTTGGGCAGCAGCTTCCCCTTGGCGTCGGTGAGGGAGAAGTAGCGCTGGTGGCTCTTCATCTCCTGCACGAGCACCTCGGCCGGCAGATCCAGGTGCCGCTCGTCGAAGGTGCCCACCACGGGGTTGGGCAGCTCCACCAGGTTGGTCACCTGATCCACCAGCGACTCGTCCTCGAGGATCTGCCCGCCGGTGCCCTTGGCGGCGGCGCGGAGCTTGTCCACCAGCAGGGCGCGCCGCTGGGAGATGTCCGCCACCACGTGCGCCTTCTCCAGCACGGCCTCGTAGTCGGCCGGGCGGGCCAGCTCGATGGGGCCGGGAGCCAGGAAGCGGTGGCCGTAGGTGGTGCGGCCGCTCTTCACGTCACCGAACACCACGGGCAGCACCTCCGAGCCCAGCAGCGCCACCATCCACTGCACCGGGCGGGCGAAGGCCATGTCCACATCACCCCAGCGCATGGACTTGCGGAAGTTGATGCCGTGTACGGCGGCGTGCAGGGCCTCCGGGAGGATCTCGGTGGCGGGGCGGCCCTTCTCCTGCACCTTGGCGGACAGGTACTCGCCCTTGGGCGTCTGCGTGCGGCCCAGCTCGCTCACGGGGATCTTCAGGGACTCGGCGAACTTCGTCGCCGCCACCGTGGGCTTGCCGTCCTTGTCGAAGGCGGCCTTGGCGCTGGGGCCCAGCTTCTCGCTGGTGATGTCCTCGCCCGAGTCCGCGATGTCCTTGACCCACACGGCCAGCCGCCGCGGGGTGCCATAGGTGCGCACCTCGCCATGCTTGAGGCGCGCGGCGGCCATGCGCTCGGTGAGCACGCGCTTCAGATCCTCCAGCGCGGGGAGGATGAAGGACGCCGGGAGCTCCTCGGAGCCCACCTCGAGCAGCAGATCACGCGCCACGAGCCACCTCCGCCTTCGCCGCCTTCTCCACCGGCTTGTTGAGCTTCACGTGGTTCCAGTAGTCGCTGGCGGGCTTGCCCTCGAGCACCGGGGGCTGCTCGCCCACCGTCCACGCCGTCTTGAGCAGCGGGTAGCCCAGCCGCTCGCGCATCTGCAGGTAGCCTTCGGCGCACAGGCGGGCGTTGTCGCGCACGCGCTTGATGAAGTTGGCGCGCTCGGTGACGGAGATGGCGCCGCGCGCATCCAGCAGATTGAAGGCGTGCGAGCACTTCAGCGCGTAGTCATACGCGGGCAGCGGGAGCTGGCGCTCGATGAGGCGCTTGCACTCCTTCTCGTACGCGTCGAACAGCGCGAAGAGCATCTGCGGATCCGACTCGTGGAGGGCGTACTTGCTCATCTCCACCTCGTTGGGGTGGAACACCTCGCGGTACTTCACGCCCTTGACCCACTCGATGTCGAAGACGTTCTCCACGTTCTGCAGGTACATGCACAGGCGCTCGAGCCCGTAGGTGAGCTCGGCGGAGACGGGGCGGCACTCGAAGCCGCCGCACTGCTGGAAGTAGGTGAACTGCGTCACCTCCATGCCGTCGCACCACACCTCCCAGCCCAGGCCCCAGGCGCCCAGCGTGGGAGACTCCCAGTCATCCTCCACGAAGCGGATGTCGTGGGCGTGCGGATCGATGCCCACCGCGCGGATGGACTCCAGGTAGAGCTCCTGCACGTTCTTGGGCGCGGGCTTGAGGATCACCTGGAACTGGTGGTGCTGGAACAGGCGGTTGGGGTTCTCGCCGAAGCGGCCGTCCGCGGGGCGGCGCGAGGGCTGCACGTAGGCCACGTTCCAGGGCTCGGGGCCCAGCGCGCGCAGGAAGGTGGTGGGGGCCATGGTGCCGGCGCCCACTTCGAGATCATACGGCTGGGCGATGATGCACCCTTGGCGGGCCCAGTGGTTCTGGAGCGTGAGGATCAGATCCTGGAAGTACATGGTTCGGAGCGTCCCTCGAGGCCCTCGCGACAGAGCGAGGGCGAAGACGCGCGGACCCTAGTGAGGGGGTCCAGGACCGTCAAGGACGACCGTCAATCCCCGTAAGGCGGCAAGTCCGAAACCGTAATCGTGTACTTGTTGTCCTTGGCGACCACGACTGGCGCGGAGAACAGCCGACTGTTCCCTTCTGGATCCACGATGCGCAGCCGGTAGGTGCCCGCCTGGAGGGGGACCTTCATGAGGGGCGTCGTCCCCAGGCTCGTGTTGCCATCGAACACGGCGGCGCGAGGCACGGTGTAGAGGGTGAGCAGACCGATCCCGGCCTTCTTCATCTTCCGAGGATCCTTCGTGTCCACCACCACGGCCTCACCGGTGGGGTTCTCCTCCACCGTGGTGTTGGGCGCATTCTGCAGTGCCGCCTCCAGCGTCTTGGGCTTGTCGGGCTGCGCCTCGGTCCCGGTGGGAGGAGCGGTCTCGCCCGTCTTGGGCTGACCCTTCGACTTGGAGGTGCCGCTCTTGGAAGCGCCAGCCTTGGCGACCGCGCTCCCCTTCCCCGAGCCCTTCTTGTCCGGCACCGGGGTGTCCTCCTCGGGGGAGGGCTCCGGCGTGCTCGGCTCGGTGGGCTCTGGGGTGGCCGCGGCCTGGGTCTCGGGAGGCTTGGCGGGCGCGGTGTTCGGCGGCTGCTCCAGCGGATTCGGCGGCCGAGCCTTCTGCGGAGGAGGCCAGGTGTTCGTATCGGGCGGAGGCGGAGGCGGACTGAGCTCCAGCTCGTTCTTCACCCACGCCACGGCGGAGTCATACCCAGGGCGAAGCATGGCCCGGACCGGCTGCAGGTAGAGCAGCCCGCCAATGGCTCCGAAGAAGGCCAGGAGGAAGAGCCGGCTGGCCCAGCGCCCCTTTCCGCCCTCCCCGTCCCGCGCCGCCGCGGTGTCCCGAGGCGTGCTGGATCGGGCTCCCGTATACGCGTTGGCCCGAGGCGCGCGAGAAGGACGCAGGGGCGCCCGGGACGGCTGCGTGGAGACAGTGTTGTCCGTGTCCTCGGCCTCGACCTCCGGCGGAGACGGCTCGGGAGCTTCCGTGCGCGCGGACACCCGAGGCCGGGAGCCACGGGGCGTGGACGGGGCGGGGGCAGCGGACTGCGCGGGATCGCTCGCGGGCTTGCGCGGACGAGCCCCCGCGCCCGCGCGTGAGGCGAACGCCCCAGCAGGAGCGGGAGCGGGCGCCGGGCGAGGCCTGGACGGCCGCTTCGCGGTAGCGACATGGTCGGTCGGCTCGTCCTGGAGCGCTCCGGCGGCCTCGCTGAGGCGGGCGTCGTCGCGGCTGGCGTACTCCAGGAGCGCGCGCGTCTTCTGACGCTTGTCCGTGAAGAACGCCTCCATCAGCCCGGACATCCGCTCCTCGTCGAAGAGCTCCGGGCCCATGGCGGCCTCGATGGCCTTGGCCATCTCTCGGCCCGTGGCGAAGCGCTTCGCCTTGTCGCGAGTGAGCGCCTTCATCACCACGGCCTCGAGGGCCTCGGGCACCGCCGGGTTGATCGAGCGAGGCGGAGGAATCACTCCCTCGGCGATCTGCATCATCATCGCGGCGTCGCCGGGAGCGTTGAACAGGCGCTGGCCGCACAGCATCTCGTGCAGCAGCACACCGGCGGAGAACAGATCGCTGCGCCCATCGAGCTCGTGGCCACGAACCTGCTCGGGGGACATGTAGCCGCCCGTCCCCTTCACCATGCCCACCGCCGTGCGGCCCAGACGGCCCTTGGCCTTGGCGATGCCGAAGTCGATCACCTTCACCCCGCCGTCGTAGGTGACCATGACGTTGCGCGGGGACATGTCGCGGTGGACCACCGCCACCGAGCGGCCCGTGGGATCCACGAAGTGGTGGGCGTAGTGCAGGCCCAGGCAGACGTCGCGGATCACCCGAGCGCCAAAGCCGGGAGGCAGCGGCGCATCGCTCTTGTCCGCGGCCTTGTTGAGCTGCTCGAGGTTCTGCCCGGCGAGGAACTCCATGGCCAGGTACAGCTCGCCATCCTCCTCGCCCAGATCGAACACCTGGCCGATGTTCGCGTGGGAGAAGGCGGCGGTGATGCGCGCCTCGTCCAGGAACATCTTCACGAACTCGTCCGTCTTCACGTCCGGCAGGATCTGCTTGAGCGCGACGAACTTGCGGAAGCCGCCCGGCCCCGAGGTGAACGCCAGGAAAAGCTCCGCCATGCCTCCCACGGACAGCCGTGTGAGGATCTCGTACTTGCTGATGCGACGCCCACGGTCGGGATCGTCCGCGGGGGCTCCCTGAATCGCCATGCGAGGCCCCCATGCTAGCCGCCTCGCCCCATCCCGTCACGGGGGAGACGTGTTCCCGGGGGCTGTCAGGGGCTTACTGCGGCTCGGGCGTGGTCGGGGGAGACAGCTCCAGGGGTTTGATGGAGGGGTCGACCTCCGCCGGCCCCACGGAGGGCTCCTCGGGCTCGGCCGCCTCCTCGGCGGGTTGCTTCGGGGTGCGCCCCTCCGGTTTCGCCTGGATCGCGGGAGCCTTCTCGGGCTTGGGCGGCTGCGCCGGGGCGGTGGCCTCTTGCTCCGGAGAATCCTCCGGGGCCTGCGAAGGCTCCTCCGCGGCTTCCTCCGTGGGCTTCGCCACGGGCTCCGCCGACATCTTGGGCACATGGATGGAGGCCGCGGACGGACCGGGCTTCTTGGGCCGCTCGGCCTCCGTGGCGTGGGAAGGCTTCTCCTCCGCCGCCTGCGGCTCACCGCCCTCCGCGGGAGGAGGCGGCTCATAGGCCTCCTGCGAGGGCTTCGCGGTCGAAGGCTCAGGCGTAGCCGCGGCCGGGCCGGGCCCAGCCTGAGGCTCGGAGGTCCACGGCTTGGACGAGAAGAGCGCCTCGACCCTGCCCTTCACCGACTCGGGCAGGAGCAGCACGATGACGCCCACGGCCAGGATGGCCGCGACAATCCAGAGGCCGCGCCGCGAGCGGCCGTCAAGCCCCTGCAACGCCCGCGAGACACGCGAGACGCGGG
Organism: Hyalangium sp.; assembly: GCF_045802625.1. Taxonomy (NCBI): domain Bacteria; kingdom Pseudomonadati; phylum Myxococcota; class Myxococcia; order Myxococcales; family Archangiaceae; genus Hyalangium; species Hyalangium sp. The sequence goes on from NZ_JBJMQP010000043.1 coordinate 93,068, forward strand.
AGACCTCCGACACCTCGGAGATCTCGCTGTCCTCATCGCGCGAATTTGGCGGCGGGGATGCCCGGGGCTCGGAGGGGCCCAGCGTGAACACCCCCATCTTCGGAGGACGCCGGCTCTCACGGGCTTCAGGCTCGGCCGTGGCGGAGCGCCCCGGCGCGGGCATGCCAGGGGCCGGGCCTATCTGGGTGGGAGAATCTTGGTCGACGGAAGCCACCTGCTTGGCCCGAGCCGATGCGGACGATAACGCCCGGGGCGGAGCCGGAAACGGCCGGGGACTGGGAGGATTCGTGGCCTGCTGCTCCCCTGTCGAGGACTGCTTGCGGACGGGAGCTCGCGCACCGGGAGTCGACGGGCGCGGGGCGGCGGGACGAGGCGCCTGCTCCGGGGCGGGCAGATCCTTCCTGATCGCGGTGGGGCCCAGGTCAATGTCGTCCGGATCGACGGGGAACCCATTGAGGGTCTTCTCGTCTTCCTTGAGCGCCTCGACGACCTGGCTCACGCGCTCGTCGTCATGGCTGGCGTAGTCCAGGAGCGCGAGCGTCTTCAGGCGCTTCTCGGCGAAGAGCGCCTGCATCAGCTCGGCGACGGACTCCTCGTCGAAGAGCTCCGTGCCCATGGCGGCCTCGATGGCCTTGGCCATCTCTCGGCCGGTGGCGAAGCGCTTGGCGGGATCCTTGGCGAGCGCCTTCATCACCACCGCATCGAGCGCCTCCGGCACGTCCGGGTCGCTCACCCGAGGCGGGACGATGTCGGCATTGGCGATCTGCCGCATCATCTTGTCTTCGTCGTTGGTGTCGAACAGGCGCTGGCCACACAGCATCTCGTGCAGCAGCACGCCGGCGGTGAACAGGTCGCTGCGCCCGTCGAGATCCTGGCCGCGCACCTGCTCGGGAGACATGTACCCGCTGGTGCCCTTGACCATGCCCACATGGGTGCGAGCGATGCGGCCCCTGGCCTTGGCGATGCCGAAGTCGATCACCTTCACCACGCCGTCGTAGGTGATCATCACGTTGCGCGGGGCCATGTCGCGGTGGACGACGGCCACCTTGCGGCCCGAGGGCGCGGTGAAGTTGTGGGCGTAGTGCAGGCCCAGGCACACGTCGCGCGCCACGCGAGCCGCGAAGCCCACGGGCAGCGGCCGCACATAGCTGGCCGCGATCATCACCTGCTCGAGGTTCTGCCCGGGCAGGAACTCCATGGCCAGGTACAGCTCCTCGTCCTCCAACCCGAGATCGAACACCTGGCCGATGTTCGGATGGGAGAAGGCGGCGGTGATGCGCGCCTCGTCCAGGAACATCTTCACGAACTCGTCCGTCTTTACATCCGGCAGGATCTGCTTGAGCGCGACGAACTTGCGGAAGCCGCCCGGCCCCGAGGTGAACGCCAGGAAAAGCTCCGCCATGCCTCCCACGGACAGGCGCGTGAGGATCTCGTACTTTCCGATTTTCCGGCCGCGGTAGGGATCGACCCCGGGAGATGCTGCCTGTTTGGGCATGAACGGCCGCCCATGCTAGCGGCGCCCCGGGCTCGGGTCACGTCCCCTGGGGTTGTGACGCAGCTCGTCAAACCCCTGAATCTGAGATCTTAGGGCTGGGAGCAAATGAGCACGTAACTTTTTGCCCACATTCTCCGTAAATACCTATGTGAGCTCCATTCAGCGCTGGAATCGAGGTCAGCAGGTCCAACGAGCCGGTGAGCTTCCGGAGAGCCTCTCCGCCGTCCAAGGACAGCGGGAGCGCTCCCCCATCGAGCCCCTGTCCCGGCTGCCGAACCGGTTCCAGGACGCGTTCGACAGGGCAGGCAAGCGGTTCCAGGACGGGTTCGACACCGCGAACAAGCGGAGCCCCGAGGCGCTCGGCACGCTGGAACGGCTGCTGACCAGCAAGGAGTTCCAGGAGCGCCTGAAGGAGACGCTGGCTGGCACCTCGCACCGCGCCCAGCAGGTGAAGCAGGTCGAGTCCACCTACCAGGCGTTCTGGAAGGACTCGCAGGACTTCTCGGTGAGCAAGGGTCCCTCGCTGACCGTCCCCGAGCCGCCGCGCTACGTGGCGCCCGCGGAGAGCGCGTGGAAGGGCGGCAGGCTCACGGTCCCCGAGTTCAAGGCCCCGGTCGAGGGCGTGCAGCAGACGGCTCGCGTGGAACGGGCCTCCCAGGCCGTGCGAGCGCTTCAGGATGCCCGGCGGGCGGCGGCAGTGGCGGAGCAACCCTTCCGGCTGCTGGGGCTGGCCACGCTGCGAGGCTGAGCTCCCAGGTTCAGCGGGGCCGAAGATCCGCGGGCATGTGCTCGGCGACCTCGGCCGCGTGGGGGAGTCCCGCCACCGCGCCCAGCCGCTCCACCACGCGCGAGCCCACCACGCACGCGAAGGTGGCCAGCTCCGTGAGCGACTCCCGGGTGGCCCCTTGCACCGCCCGCGCATCCGCATACCGGCGCGTCAGGCCGTAGAGGAAGGCGGACACGAAGCCATCCCCGGCGCCCGTGGTGTCCACCACGCGGGTGGACGGAGCCGGCACGTGCACCACCTCGCCGCGCCAGAGGAACGCTGCTCCCTTCTCTCCCAGCGTCACCACGGGCAGCACCACGCCCATGGCGCTCAGCGCCTCCAGCGCCCCGCGCGGGTCCGAGCTGCCGACGACCACGGGCATCTCCTCCTCGGAGAGCTTCACCACGGTGCACAGCGGCAACAACCGCTCGAGGATGCTCTTGGGCTCACGCGGATCGGCCCAGGCGTGGAGGCGCAGGTTCGGATCACAGCTGATGATCCGCCCGGCCTCGCGCACGCGCTCGATGGAGCGCTGCAACGCAACGCGGGCCTCGGGCAGGTGCAGCGAGTTGGAGCCCCAGTGCAGCACCCGCGTCCGCCCGAGGAACTCCAGGTCCACATCCCGCTCGCCCAGCAGGAACTCCGCCGAGCGCGTGCGGAAATAGGTGAAGCTGCGCTCGCCGCGAGCATCCAGCGAGATAAAGACCAGCCCCGTCCGGGCCTCGTTCGTCTGCCGCACGTGGCTCACATCGACGCCCTCGGCGGCGAGGCGCTCGCGCAGCAAGTGGCCGAACTCGTCCGAGCCCAGCACGGACACCAGCCCCGAGCGTCCCCCCAGCCGGGCCAGCCCCACCGACACGTTGGCGAGCGAGCCGCCAATGGCCGGCGCCCACGAGGACACCTCTCGCACGCGCCGCCCGAACTCGGAGGGGAGGAAGTCCACCAGCGTCTCGCCCATGCACACCACGTCCAGCGGTGGCGCCGCGTCCGTCATGGCACTCCCCTCCCGGCTCAAGTCAGTCCAGTCCCACCTGGGCCATGAAGTCCACGCTCTTGAGGCGCCGGCCCAGGTGGTGCGCGATGAAGACATTGAGGAGGCCGCGCGCTCGCGCCCTCAGCTCCGGAGGCAACGGCGTACGCTGGCCCTCCTGCAGCGCGCGAAGCCCCGCCAACAGCGCCGGAGGGATCGCCACCGCCTCCCGAGCCCGCCCGCTGCACGGCTCGCACACCGCGCCGCCGTGGGACTGATCGAAGCGCGGCCGCTCGCCTGGCTCGCCGCCACACAGCGCGCACGCATCGAAGCGCGGCATGAGCCCGGCGTGGGCCAGGGCGGACAGCTCGAAGGCGAGCAGCGAGGTAGGGCCCGCCTCCTTGGCATCCAACCGGCCGAGGTACTCCTCCAGCAGGGCGAACAGCTCCGGGTAGGGCTCGTGATCGCGGGTCAGCTCGCGGCACAGCTCCACGGCGTACAGCGCCCGGGCAATCAGCGCCAGATCCTGCCGGGCCGTGTAGTAGCCAGCCTCGATGTCGACCGAGTCCAGGCGCACGGTGCTGCCGCGCGTCTCGACGATCTGGACGCGCAGGCGCATGAAGGGCTCCAGGGCGCCCGCGAAGCGCCGCTTGCTCTTGCGCGCCCCCGCGGCGAACGCGGTGAGCTTGCCATGCTCGCGGGTGAGGAGCGTCACCAACCGATCCGCCTCACCGTAGTCCATGGTGGACAGCACGAGCGCCTCGTCGACGAACCGCTCCATGGTCTCCCTCAACCCCCGAAGGGGCGTGGAAGCTTCCCGGCCGCCACGAGAAAAACATAGGCGCCAAGCGCCACCACGAGCACCATCACCCCCAGGCCGATCCACGCCCGTTTCCGCCGCTCCTGCTCGAGCGCCGCCGGGCTGGGCGCCGGGGTGGCCTTGTCGACCTCCTCGTAGCGCAGCACGGCCTCCTCGGGCGCCATGCCGATGACGTGCGCGTAGGCCCGGATGTAGTTCAGCACGAAGATGCGCGCCGGCAGCCGCTCGAACTGGCCCTCCTCGAGCGCCGCCACGAGGCTCAGAGGGATCTTCGTCTCCCGGCAGATGTCCTCGCGCGACATGCCGCGCAGCTCGCGCTGCTGAGAGAGGTACTTGCCGAAGTCGACGTGGTCCACGGCGGCGCCCCAGGCCTACAGGTGCTCGCGCAGGCGGTGGCACTCTTCCTTCAGGGCCGACTCGGAAGCCTTGGTCTCGCAGGTCTCCAGGCGCTCCTTCGCGGTGTCCCCCTGGCCCTGCTTGGCCAGGCACACCCCCTCGCGCAGGTACGCATCCGCCACGTCCGGGCACTTCTCCCGGTAGTGGCCAAAGGCCTTGCAGGCCTCGTCGGTGTTGCCCGTCTGCTCGTAGATGAGGCCCAGGTTCTTGAAGCCCAGGCAGAAGTTCGGGTTGAGCGTCACCGCGGCCTTGATGTTCTCCAGCCCCTTCTCCGTGTCGCCCTTCTTGTAATAGGCCCACCCCAGGTTGCCCTGGGCGATGAACGGCGTGGGGTACAGCATGTCGTTGAGCACCTGCTCGTACAGCTTGATGGCCTCATCGTACTGCCCCTGATCCAGGTACACGTTGGCCAGGTTCGTCCGGGCCTCGGAGAAGTTCGGGCGGACCTCGAGCGCCTTCTGGTAGTGCTCGATGGCGTCCGAGTGCCGCCGGAACGACAGGTGCAGCAGGATTCCCAGCGCGTTCTGCGCGTCCGCGTTGTCCGGATCCAGCTCCACGGCGCGCTGGAACTCGCTCAGCGCCTCCTGGATCTTGCCGGCCTGCTGCGCCTGCACGCCCAGGTTGTAGTGAATATCCGCGCTCTGCTGCTCCTTCTCCGTGGGCACGTGCTTGCAACCGGAGAGGACGAACACGAACGCGAGGCAGCAGGCAAGGAAGACGCGGAGCATATGGCGGGGACTCGGGGCTGGGAGAATCAGAATGCGGCGAGGAAGCGGCCCAGCGTAGCCGCGGCGTTCTTCTTCTCCTCGACCTTCTTGGCGACGGCCGGCACCTGCTTGGGATCCCGGTAGAAGACGGGCAGCGTGCGCAACAGCTCCTCCTGCATCGTCTGCGGCTGCGAGCGCCAGTTCGAGTTGTCCATCATGAAGCCCATGGTCTCCACGAAGGCCAGCGCCTCGGCCTCCTCGCCCAGGTACTCCTCGAAGCTCGTGTTGCGCTTGCCGGAGACGTAGATGGCGCAGTCGGCGGCCTCGGACAGGTACAGGTAGATGAACGTGGCGAAGCCCGTCGAGCCGCGCAGGCCGAGGATGAACGCCTGCGCCGGCCCCGCCGGCTTGCCTGGGATGAACAGGTGCGGCGAGTTGAGCGACGTGTGGAGCGCGATCACCTGTTCGCGGTTCGCGGGCAACCCGCGATATCTCTCGTCGATATTGAACAAGGAACCAGCCGCCTCCTCGGGCGCTATCGTGTGGTGAGGGTGAACTCCGCGGAATCGTCCTTCGAGTCCGCGGCCGTGCGCTGGAAGCGGATGATCGGGTTGTCAATCATCACCCGCCCTCCACCCTCGTTGCCCTCGCCAATGATGACCTTGAAGTAGTGCTGAGGCGAATAACTCTTCCGGTCACCCAGCACCACCTTGTGTGCGCTCAACAGAATGGTGTTCTTCCCGGGCTGCAGCTGCTGGGTGAGCTCCGTGATGACCTGCTCCTCGTTATTCCGGAGTTTCCGAATAAACTTGGAGTTGATGTAGAGCTCGATGTCGTACTCGGCCATGCCAGGGACGGACTGCTCCGTCACCAGCCAGTAGCGCCGGGTGAGGCTCGGAGGGGCATCGGAAGCAGGAGCCGCGGGCGGAGGCGGCTGGGTGGGAGCTGCCGCGGAAGCGGGAGCCGTGGGAGCGGGAGCCGTGGGCGGAGCCACCGGAGCTACCGGAGCCGGTGCCACCGGAGCAGGAGCGGCAGGCGGTGGGGTCACCACGCGGACGGCATAGCCGGGCGCCTCGATGAAGACATCACCCTTCTCGTCGATGCGGACGGTGGCCTTCTCGAACTTCTGGTTGGTGACCCCATCGATGCGCACCCCGTTGAGGTACACCGATGAAGCCAGGGCCGAGGCGGGAACCATCAGGCCTACGAGCGCGACGAGGGCAGCGGAAAGAATCGAGCGGTACATTCGCGTCACTCCTGGAAATCCTCAAAGGTCCCAGGAACTTGCAGCCCCCTTAGCGCACCCTGGGGGACCGGACAAGGCGCGCCTACACGAATGTGAACGCGTACCGAGACAACTCATTCACATTCCCCTCAAGGATTCGGCGGCGCCTCGGTACCTTCCCTTTGGGCCAGGGCCCAATCTCCGCCCAGCCCCTGTCCCTCGCGGAACCGCTTGAAATCACGCCTCACCAGCCGGGGGTAGCGGCGGAACGTCTCCAGTTCCCCCTCCTTGATGGCCTTGCGGATGCGGGTGGGGCCCGCGTTGTAGGCCATGAGGGCGAAGTCGAGATCTCCCCCGAAGCGCTCCTGGAGGTTGCGCAGGTAGCGGATGCCCAGGCGCGCACAGAGGGCGGGATCCGCGGCCACCTCTTCGCGAGACAGCCTCAGGCCCTCCTTCTCTGCCAGGAAGTGGAGCGTGCTGGGCTTGATCTGCATCAGCCCCCGAGCCCCCTTCATGGAGAGGGCCTCCTCGTCGAAGTCCGACTCCACGTCGATGATGGCCAGGATCAGCAGCGGATCGTACCCCGCCTTGGGCGCCTCGTCGGCGATGGCCTGGCCGAGCTGGCGGCGCAGCGTGAGGCCCAGATCCGGGGCTCGCTTGGCCAGCACCGCGTCGATCAAGGCCGCATCATGCGAGGCCGGCTCGGCCACGGCCACCACCGAAACCACCGGGGGAGGAGCCGGCTCGCTCACGACGGGGACGATGCGCGCGGACAGCACCAGCGCCATGCCCGCCAGCAGCGGAAGCTTCGCGCAGCCCGCACTGAGAGTGTGGAGCCGCGCCATCCACTTCCCGCCGCCCGGAGCCACCACGGGCGAGGGCATCACTTCTGCTGCCCCAGCGCTTCGATGCGCTCGGCCAACCGCGCCAGCCGCGCCTCGAACTCCTGAAGTTCCTCCCGCCGGGGGACCTTGAGCCGGGAGACCGCCCCACGGACGGCCTCCTCCACGGAGTGCTCCAGCCCTTTGCGATGTCCGGCGAGCCGCTCGGTGAACTCGCGCGCCTGGCGCTTCACTTCTTCCTGGCTCCAGCCGGCGGCGGCGGCGACGCGTTGGAGGGTGCGGTTCACCTCCTCCTCGGCGGTGGAGACGGCCAGCAGGGCCTGACTCCACACCCGCTCGAACGCCTCTGCGACAGCATGCTTCTCTCGGGGGGCCTCTGGCTTGTCCATGCGGTCTCTCCGGGAGGGAGTCCCAGGCCTGAAAAGCCTGGGAGCGAAGAAAAGGTGGCTGGAAAGTAAGCACACCAGGGTTACGAAGGGAACGGCAGGTTACACCCTACCCTTCCCTTCGTTGACTTACCGATGGATCAGCGCGTCACGAGGCGGAGACGCGGGAAGCGGCGCGCGAGGCGGCCTTCTTCACCGAGGGAGGAACGATCTGGTCCAGCTTCTTCGAGAGCTTGGACAGCTCGCGGTTGAGCTCCTTCACCTGGGCCTGGCTGGCCACGCCCACCGCCTCCACGGCGCGCGTCTGAATGCCATCCAGGCGCTTGCGCAGCTCGGAGCGGACCTGCGTCGCCTTGCGGCCCAGCTCCTTCACCGCGGGGTTCTCCAGCAGCGTGTCCGGGTTGATCTGCCCGAGCAGCTTCTCCACCTCGCGCGCCGGGCCGCGGCCGCGGGCCTTGAGGTTGCGGAGCACCTTCTCGGCCTCGTGCTCGAGCCCCTCAAAGCGCTTCTGCGCGCCCTCGAGCTGCTGCTTCACGAACGTCTCCAGGTTCCGGGTCTTGCCGTTGGTCGCCATGGTTTGCTCTCCTGTGAGTGAAGTGAGTGTCGCGTGACGTGATGCGTCAACGTAACGCGACGCATCATTGACTGTCAAGTCAACCCGGCTGGAGAGCAGGCGAAAAAGCAACCGCCGCCCCAGCGAGTGCCAGGGCGGCGGCGGGAACTTCAGGAGCTCAGGCTCCGCGGGCCGTTAGGCGGCGCCCGTGGTCTGGGTCCCCTCGGAGCGAGAGGCCGGAGTCTGCATGGGGGCCGAGTCGGCGTGAGTGGCGGCCAGGGCGGCCTCCATCTCGTTGACCTCGTCGGTGGGGCTCTCCACCTCGATGTCGAGGTGCTTGTAGTTGGGCAGGCCCGTGCCGGCGGGGATGAGCCGGCCCATGATGACGTTCTCCTTGAGGCCGCGCAGGTAGTCCACCTTGCCGTTGATGGCGGCCTCGGTGAGCACCTTGGTGGTCTCCTGGAAGGAGGACGCCGAGATGAACGACTCGGTGGAGAGCGAGGCCTTGGTGATGCCGAGCAGCAGCGGCTCGCCCACGGCCGGGCGCTTGCCCTCGGCCATGACCTTCTCGTTCTCCTCCTCGAACACCCACTTCTCGACCTGCTCGTCCACCAGGAAGTTGGTGTCGCCCACCTCGGTGACGCGCACCCGGCGCAGCATCTGCCGGACGATCGTCTCGATGTGCTTGTCGTTGATCTTCACGCCCTGCAGCCGGTAGACCTCCTGCACCTCGTCCACCAGGTAGCGCGCCAGCTCCTTCTCGCCCAGCACCTTGAGGATGTCGTGCGGGTTGGCCGAGCCGTCCATCAGCGCCTCGCCGGCCTTCACGCGGTCCCCGGAGTGGACGCTGATGTTCTTGCCCTTGGAGATCAGGTACTCCTTGGCCAGGTCCGTGCGCTGCTCGTTGTTCACCTCGGGGGTGATGATGAGCTTGCGCTTGCCCTTGGTGTCCTTGCCGAACGACACCACGCCGTCGATCTCGGCGATGGCCGCCGCGTCCTTGGGCTTGCGCGCCTCGAAGAGCTCGGCCACGCGGGGCAGACCGCCCGTGATGTCCTTGGTCTTCGTCGTCTCGCGCGGCACCTTGGCAATCACCTCGCCCGGGTGGATCTCGTCACCATCGTTGACGGTGATGATCGAGCCCTGCGGCAGGAAGTAGCTCGCCGGGTTCCTGGAGCTGGGCAGATCCTTCACGTTGCCCTGCGCGTCACGGATGGTGATGCGCGGGCGGGCCTCGGGATCCTTGGACTCGATGACGGTGCGGCGGCTGAGGCCCGTGACTTCGTCCAGGGCCTCGCTCATCGTCACGCCTTCGATGATGTCCTCGTAGCGCACCACACCGCCCACCTCGGTGAGCAGCGGGATGGCGAACGGATCCCACTCGGCCAGGAGGGTGCCCGGCTCGATGCGCTGCTTCTCCTTCACGAGGATGCGGGCGCCGTAGATGACCTGGTAGCGCTCGCGCTCGCGGCCGCTGTCGTCGACGACGACGATCTCGCCGTTGCGGTTCATGGCCACCAGGGTGCCGTCGTTCTTCTGCACCGTGGTCAGGCCGGCGAACTTCACCGTACCGGCGTACCGGTTCTCGAGGCTGGACTGCTCCGCGCGCCGCGTCGCCGCACCACCGATGTGGAAGGTGCGCATCGTGAGCTGGGTACCCGGCTCGCCGATGGACTGCGCCGCGATGACGCCCACGGCCTCGCCGATGGACACCTTGCGGCCACGGGCCAGATCACGGCCGTAGCACTCCACGCAGATGCCGCGCTTGGCCTGGCAGGTGAGCACCGAGCGGATCTTCACGCGATCCAGACCGCTGTTCTCGATCCGGCGGACGCGATCCTCGTCGATCTCCTCGTTGGCGCGGACCAGGGCCTCGCCAGTGACGGGATCGAGGATGTCGTCCAGGGCCACGCGGCCCAGGATGCGCTCGCCGAGCGGCTCGATGATCTCGCCGCCCTCCACCAGGGCGCCGATGTAGAGGCCGTCCATGGTGCCGCAGTCGTACTCGTTGATGATGGCGTCCTGCGCCACGTCCACGAGACGGCGGGTGAGGTAGCCGGAGTTGGCCGTCTTGAGCGCCGTGTCCGCCAGGCCCTTACGAGCGCCGTGCGTCGAGATGAAGTACTGGAGCACGGAGAGGCCTTCACGGAAGTTGGCCGTGATGGGCGTCTCGATGATCTCGCCGGAGGGCTTGGCCATCAGGCCGCGCATACCGGCCAGCTGACGGATCTGCTGAGCGGAGCCGCGGGCGCCGGAGTCGGCCATGATGTAGATGGGGTTGAACGACGGCTGCTTGCGCGTCTCGCGCTTGCCGTCCTTGCCCTCACCCACCGCCTCCTCCTGCGAGATCTGCTGCATCATCTCGCCGGCGACCTTCTCGGTGATCTCGGCCCAGATATCGATGACCTTGTTGTAGCGCTCACCGTCGGTGATGAGGCCCTCGAGGTACTGGTTCTCGATCTCGGCCACTTCCTTGCGCGCGAAGTCCAGGAACTCCTGCTTCTTGGCAGGGATGACCATGTCCTTGAGCGCGATGGAGATGCCGGCCTTGGTGGCGTTGGTGTAGCCGAGGCTGCGGATGCGGTCGGCCAGGAGCACCGTCTCCTTCTCACCGGTGAGGCGGTAGCACTGGTCGATCAGCGAGCCGAGCGACTTCTTGTCGAGCACCTTGTTGATGGCGTCGAAGCCCACCTTGCGCGGGACGATGTCCCACAGCAGGACGCGGCCCACCGTGGTCTCCTTGCGCTTGCCGTCGATGCGGCAGACCACCTTGGCCTGCAGGTGCACCTCGCCGTGATCGTACGCGGCGCGCACCTCCTCGGGCGACGAGAACACGCGGCCCTCGCCGTTGGCGAACTCGCGGGCGCGCGTCATGTAGTAGATGCCGAGCACCATGTCCTGCGTGGGGACGATGATGGGCTTGCCGTGCGCGGGGCTGAGGATGTTGTTGGTGGACATCATCAGCACGCGGGCCTCCATCTGAGCCTCGATGGAGAGCGGCACGTGGACGGCCATCTGGTCGCCGTCGAAGTCCGCGTTGAAGGCGGCGCACACCAGCGGGTGGAGCTGGATGGCCTTGCCCTCGATGAGCACGGGCTCGAAGGCCTGCATGCCGAGGCGGTGCAGCGTGGGCGCGCGGTTGAGGAGCACCGGATGGTCCTCGATGACCTCCTCCAGGGCGTCCCACACCTCGTCCACCTCGGCCTCCACCAGCTCCTTGGCGGCC
>NZ_JBJMQP010000044.1:0-26828 GCF_045802625.1 Hyalangium sp.
GGACTGCCCTTGAGGCGGCCAGCCCCTACGTGCGGCCCTTCCGGCTGCCGCACTACACCTCCGAGACCCTCAACTGGATTGAGAATTTCTGGAGCCACCTCAAGGTGGCCTACTTCAGCCGGATGCTGACCGAGGAGCGTGAAGCGTTCTATCCAGACGCTATCCGCCTCCTCCGAAGGTTGCGTCGCTCGGGAAGGATAGGTCCCTTGGCGCTCCGGACTACCCCCTGAACGGAATTACCTTCCCTGGCTTAGTTCGTCCGGATCTTTTGGGACCTCAAACATCGCATACGATCGCGTGGCTCTTTTCGAATGAGCGGCAGCTTCGAAGACGCCTGTTATGTCGATGCCTGCGATCAGCTTTATCTCGAAAGTCCAAACATCAAAAAGCTCAGCGGGGACATACGCAAATCGCTTTTTGCTCACAACAACAACATCAGGGCGCGTCCATGTACCTCCAGTCCGACGGCTTCCCTGCTTCGCGGTGACTTCAACAACGTAATCAGTCAAGCGCTCATGTCGTGCCCATCCATCATTAAGTACCCTCTCAATGTGGGGATACAAATCTTCCTCTCGGAGTGCTCCGCCTGAAGGGAGGTCCCTTTTTTTGAGAGTAGCTCGTTTGCGATTGACAGTGCGAACACTGCCACCTTTCCCTTTGCCGAGGGCAATTTGGCCTCCATCAACCAGTTGATCTCGGACTTTCCAATACTTGTCTGCTTCCCACCCTAGTGCTTCCATTAAAGCATAATTGCCACTAGCCCCCCCTTTGTCCTCTTCCAATACTCGCAAAAACTTCTCCACGGCGCTTGTCATTCTGTCCAGCCTCCTGAGAACTCTCAGTCGAATTTATACCAACAACCTGCCGGACCTCACGTCCATAGCCAAATCAGCCCGCGGTGTTGGGGAAGTGCGGGTTCTCGATGATGCCCAGCACGTTGCCGAACGGGTCCTTCACGGTGGCCACGCGGATGCCGCCGCCCACCTCTCGCACCGGGCTGAGCGGCGCGGCGCCCTGCTTCATCAGTTGGGCCCAGGCCTGATCCGCGTTCGCCACGCCCCAGTAGGCCACGCCGCCCGCCGCGCCCGGAGCCTGGGCCGACGTGTCCGGATCCAGGCCCAGCTCGAAGCCGCCCACGTTGAAGCCCACGTAGAAGGGCTCATCGAAGTACGGCCTGACTCCGAGCACTTCGCTGTACCAGGCCCTGGCCTTCGCCAGATCCGTCACCGGGTAGATGGTCGTCCGAAGTCCGAGGAAGCGGGGAGCGCTCATGGCCCGGGATACTCCTTGGACCCGAGCCCCTCATCAACCGCCATCTTCCTTCCGGCGGCTCGGGAGGGTGGGGAGCTCAGAACTGTCCGCAGAGTCCCCCGAGGAAGCCGCCTCGGGGCGTAGCGCTTGCCATCGGCATGACCCGGAAGCCCGAGCGGCTCTGAAGCGCGGGTTTGTCCGGGGGCGCGGCATTGGCATGGGAGAACTCGTAACCGAGCACCGCTCCCAGGAGCGGACCCACGGCGAGACCGAGGAACAGGGCGGGTGTGTCCTGCGTGGAGACGCCAATGCCCGCGCCCACCGTCGCGCCCGCCAGGGCTCCGAGGAACGTGGGCAGGCCCTCGCCTCGGCCGTCCATCACTCCACCCACGAAGTAGATGCCCAGCGCGACCCCCGCTGTGTACGACAGCCCGAGGCCCGTGCTGACGGCGATGGCGCACGCGGGCCGCTCGGTCCCCTGCGTGCCCAGGCAGAAGGGGAGCCCGATGATCGCGCTGGGGACGACACCGATGACGAGCCCCATCATGCCCGTGATCGACCCCGCCCAGGGATCGACGACCAGCCGCAGCGCGGTCTGGCCGGCCTCGGTGGTTCCGGAGACAGGGTGGCGGATGCTCTCGCCCCGGGGAGGCGGCGGCGCGGGTGGTGTGGAGGGTGGGGGCGCCTCGGAGGGTGGGGGCGGCTCGGACGGAGGGTTTGCCGGAACGAGCGGGGGCGGTGTCGTGCCCTCGTTCGCGGGCGGGGCGTAGGGGGTCCATTCCTCGGGAGTCTGGGCAAACCCCAGGCTCGAGCCCAGCAGGGTGAGACACAGCACGAGGCGCGAGAGGCTCATGGGCCACAGCCTAGCGGACCTGCGGGGCGCGTGCGGGTGTCTTGGGCGGGAGCGCCAGAGGCGCTAGCCTGAAGGGGCGTTCGTGGGTGGTGGTGCGTCGCCGCCGGGGACCTTGAATGTCGTCGTTCTTCCTCGCCTCGTCGGTGGTCGCGCTCCTGGTGGCGCTGTTCAACGCGCTGCTGGGCGGCTACGTGCTCGCCTCCGGCTGGAGCGATGGGCGCAAGCGCCTGTTCGCCCTGGGGCCCCTGGGGGTGACGCTGTTCGCGCTCTCGTGGTTCCTGCTCCTGCTGGACCTGAGCACCCGCGAGCCCTTGCGCGCCACCGCGTCCTGGTCGGCGCTGCTGTCGGTCTCGGGCTTCGTCGTGGATGCCCTGTGGGATCTCGGGCCGTCCCGGGAGCGCCGCTTCCTGCTGTGGATCCTCGGGCTCGGCGGGGTGGGGCTCTCGGGGCTCGCGATCTTCGTGTCGGTGAGGGCGAACCTTCAGCTCGGCGCGCTGCTGCCCCAGTTGCTGGCCATCGGCGGAGTGGCCTTCATCGGCGGGGCTCGCCTGGTGCTCTGCCGGCGCGAGAACGCGGCCCTGCGGCGGCTCTCCAAGCACCTGGTGGCGGTCGTCATCGCCGCGCTGTCCGTCTTCGTGCTCCGCGAGGGCGTGGAGGCCGCATACGGCGGGGACTCCAGCTCCGTGCTGCTGCTGTGCGTCATCCTCGCCGTGGAGACGATGGCGCTCAGCTACATCCTCCACGAGCGGGTGGAGGTGCACCCGCCGACGGCTCGGGCGGTGGCGCACGCGCTGCTGGCCATCGTGGCGGCGTTCGTCGTCGTGGCGGTGCTGCGGGCGCTGGGCTACCCGGTGGATCTGGGGCAGGTGGCCGTGACGGTGGGGGTGGCGCTGCTGGCCTCGCTGCTCTTCGTGGGGCTGGGAGATCAGATCAGCCGGGGGCTGGAGTTCCTCCTGTTCCCCAAGCAGGCGCGGATGACGGGCCTGCTGTCGGCCTCCCGCTCCGAGGCCGCCGCGCTGCGCAGCCGCCTGGAGCGCGCCGAGCGGCTCGCCATCGCGGGAGAACTGGCGGCCTCCGTGGCGCATGAGATCAAGAACCCCCTGGCGGCCCTGCGCGGCTATGCGGAGCTGCTCGGGGACTCTCAGGCCCACGTCTCCGCCGAGCAGCGGGCGCGGTTCGACAAGGCGGTGCGCATCATCCGCGAGGAGAGCGATCGCATCGACGCGAAGGTGGCGGAGCTGCTGAGCCTGGGGCGGGCTCCGAAGGGACGGCAGGACGGGCGGCCGCTGGACGTGTCACGCGTGGCCCTGGAGGCGGTGGCGGTGGCGGAGGGAGAGGTGGACATTCCGCCCATCGTCTCGAAGCTGGATCCGGCGCTGAAGGTGGTGGGAGACGAGGACGAGCTGCGAGGCGTGCTGCTCAACCTGCTCAAGAACGCCGCCGACGCGATGCGCGAGCGTCCCGGTGGCCGCATCGAGGTGGTGGCTCGGAGCGAGGAGGCGAGCGTGGTGATCGAGGTGCGCGATGAGGGGAAGGGGCTCGGCGAGGTGGACCGAGAGCAGCTCTTCCGGCCCTTCTACACGACGAAGACGGGAGGGACGGGGTTGGGGCTGGCCATCTCGCGCTCGGCCATCGAGGCGGCGGGAGGCCGGCTCAGCCTGGTGCCTCGGGAGGACAAGGTGGGCGCGGTGGCCCGGGTGGTGCTGCCCGTGCCGCCCGAGCAGAGCCCCGGGGCGCGGGAGGAGTCGCGATGACGGTGGAGGGCAGCGAGGCGAGCGGGCCGGAGGTGGCGGTCGTCGAGGACGAGCGCAACCTGCGCGAGCTCTACCTGGACGTGCTGAGTGCGCGGGGGATGCGGGTGGTGCCGCTGGAGTCGGTGGCGGCGGCGGAGGCGTATCTGGCTCGGCACGCGCCGGACCTGCTGGTGCTGGATGTGAAGCTGGGGGATGGGGACGGGCTGGTGCTGCTGGACAAGCTGAGAGGCCAGGGGCTGCGCACGCCGGTCATCGTGGTCACGGCGTTCGGCACGGTGGAGCGAGCCGTGCAGGCGCTGCGCGCGGGCGCGACGGACTTCCTGGTGAAGCCGTTCACCAACGAGCGGCTCATCTCGGCGGTGGGAGCCGCGGTGGAGGCGGGGCGGCGCTGGGAGGAGCTGGAGCTGGCGGCGCCCAGGTTGGAGGAGCGGAAGGCCACGGGAGGAGCCCTCATTGGCGCCTCCGGTGGCCTGAAGGACGTGGCGGCGCTGCTGCCCCGAGTGGCCGCCTCGGAGGCCACGGTGCTGGTGCGCGGAGAGTCTGGTACGGGCAAGGAGCTGGTGGCCCGCGCCATCCACGCGGCCTCGCCTCGGATGGATGGGCCGTTCGTCTCGGTGAACTGCGCGGCGCTGCCGTCCTCGCTGCTGGAGTCCGAGCTGTTCGGCTTCGAGCGCGGCGCCTTCACCGGAGCGCACGCGAGGCGCAAGGGGCTGATCGAGACAGCGGAGGGCGGCACGCTCTTCCTGGACGAGATTGGAGACATGTCGCTGGAGGCCCAGGCGCGGCTGCTGCGAGTGCTCCAGGAGCGGGAGATCACCCGCATTGGCGGACGCGAGGCGGTGCGGGTGGACATCCGCGTCATCTCCGCCACGCACCGGGATCTCGACGCGATGGCGGCGAGCGGGCAGTTCCGGGCGGATCTGCTCTACCGGCTCGCGGTCATCCCCGTCCGGCTGCCGCCGCTGCGAGAGCGGGCGGGGGACATCCCCGGGCTCATCGAGCACTTCCTGGAGAAGCACGCGGCCCGCAAGGGCCAGCGAGCCCCCCGGCCGGACGCGGAGACGCTGCGTCGCGCGACGGAGTACCCCTGGCCCGGCAACGTGCGAGAGCTGGAGAACTTCGTCGAGCGCGCGGTGGTGCTCGGCCGGTTCGACGTGGAGTCACTTCGGGCACTGCCTCTGCCCAAGACAGCCACTCCGGCCGCGCCGGAGGAAGGAGCCATCCCCACCGCCGCCACCCCAACGCTCCGGGAGGCGGTGGCGAGAGCCGAGCGGGCCGCGGTCATCGCCGCGCTGAGGGCGGCGGGGGGACAGAAGACAGTGGCCGCGAGGCTCTTGGGGGTGAGCTACAAGACCCTCTTCAACAAGATCCACGAGCACGAGATTCGAGAAGAGCTACACATCGGCTAGGGGGGAGGCGGGACGCGGAAGCACACGGGGGTGGTGACGCAGAGGTTGCGGGAGAGGACGGTGGTGGTGGGGCAGATGCCCATGCTCTCGACGCAGTAGAACCGCGTCTGGACGAGCAGCCCGCCGACAGCGTCATCGAGCTCCGAGTCGTCCAGCTCGGTGATTGACTTGCCGGACGGGTTCTCCGGGAGTGTGGAGCGCTGCTCGGGGGAGAGCAGGGCTCGGAACTCGGGGTCTTTCCACGCGCGGATGATGGTCTGGGTGTCCATGGGGGCTCCGGGGCAATGCCCGCACCGACACTGGAGCGGGCACCCAGAAGGAGTGTGAGGAATCCGCGCTGTGACATGCAGGCGCACAGCGGGCCTGCCCGTTCCCGCTCACCCCAGCCAGCCGACATGCCGGTAACGCCCAGGGCAGGTGGGTAACGCGTTACATACCTCGGCTCCGCGTCACCCATGCGGGAGCGGGTGATGGGTGCGAGCTCGCAGGCAAAGGGCGCGGGCAGCCCCGGGCACGGTGATTGCTCTACCGGCGAGCGGCGCGCTGATGCGCCATCGAAGGAGACCCCATGGGCTCTGCATCTCTGGGTGTGGCGGTGGACCGCCCGCACCTGATTGACACTCTCTTGCGGCTGCTGGACAGGCCCGCGCGCTCGGCGCTGGAGCTGGCGCGGCGCCCGCTGTCGGCCACGCTGGCGCCGGCGGTGCTCGGCATCTTCCTGGTGGCGGCGGCCTCGGCGCTGGCGGGCTGCATCTCGCTGACGGGGTTCCGGCTGGTGCCTCGGCTCGATGTCCTCCGCGCCGTCTTCGAGGCCCTGCTCGTCGTCGTCCCGGGCACCACCGTGTTCGCCGTCTACTTGCGGCTGCACATCTCTCCGCGAGCCTTCCTGGCCGCCACGGCGCTCGGGCTGCTGGCCGCCGGAGTGGTGGCCGCCTGTGTCCTGCCGCTCATGGGCTTCATCGCCGTGGTGGCCGTCAAGTCACGAGCGGAGGTGCCCATGCCGCTGCTGCTCGTGCCCGGGCTCGCGCTGGCCACCGTGGCGGCCTTGCCCGCGCGGGTCATCGTCTCGCTCGACTCCTCGAAGGGCGCGCGCTGGCTGGCTCGGGCCTTCATCTTCTTCCTCGGCGCCGTCTTCGTCCTGCGCATCAACACGGCGCTGCTCAACATCCACACCTGGCTCTGGTGACTCCCATGCAGGCTCTGTCTGAACCGCTCTCTCCGTTCGTTCCCTGGTCCTCGGAGGACCGCACCCCGCTGCACGAGGCCGAGGCCGCCACTCCCGCCGCCAGCCGGCAGCCCCTGCTGGTGGATCTGCTGAGGGACCCCACCGCCGTGACCGAGCGGCTGTTGGATCCTTCGCGGCTGCAGTCCCTGGTGCTGGGCTCGGCCGGCATCATCGCCGGGTGCACCAGCTTCTTCGCCGCGGCGGCCAGCGTCGCTCGGGGCCGGGAGGGGTGGTGGGGCTCGGCGGCGCTGACGTCGCTGAACGTGCTGATGTCGCTCGCGGCGTCGCTGGGCCCCATCTACGCCACGAGCATCCTGCTGGCGGCGCGGGTTCCGCTGGCGAGGCTGGTGGCCGCGCTGCTGGCGGCGACGGCGACGGGCTCGCTGCTGCTGGCCGGGCTCGCCTCGCCGCTCTATCTGCTGACGCGGCTGAACCCAGAGTGGGCTGGACCGCTGATGCTCACCTCGTCCTTCCTGCTGGCCGGAGCGGCGGCGGGCGCGCGCATCCACCGGCTGCTGAGCCACATGGCGGAGACTGTGACGGGCAAGGCGCTGGGAGAGGCCGCCGCGAAGCTCAGCGCGGAGGACGCCTTCCGCGTGGGCATCCTCGCGCGCATCTCCTGGATGATGTTGGCGTTCACCCTGGCCCTGGGCTTCTGGGCCTTCAACGCGCTGGGCTGAGGAGGCGGTCATGACGGCGCTCTGGATTCTCGAGGCGTATGTGGTCCTGGGAGTGGTGTCGGGGGTGCTCGTCCTCGTGCGACGGGCGGGGGGAGCCTTCCAGGCACGGGCGGGCCAGGCCGTGCTGGCGATCGTGCTGTGGCCCTTCGTCCTGCCGCTCGTGCTGACTCCGGGGGCGGGCCCCGGCGGCGAGGTGAAGGAGGGCCGCAGCGAGCGGGCCCGAAGGCTGGATGAGGTCGCGGGCCGGCTGGAGGAGTGCTGGCGGCAGGCGGCGGTGGAGCGCGCGTGGGCCACCGAGCAAGGCCGGGAGCACCAGCTCCTGGATCGCTTCATCGCGCGGCTGCGGGCCCAGCAGCGGCGGCTGGAGGAGATGGAGGCGGCCCTGGCCGTCGCGCCCGCGAGCGTGAAGGAGCGGCTGGCCCGGCTGCACGAGCACGCCACCGCCGAGCTGGAGCACAGCATCGGGCTGGTGGAGGACCTGGCCGCTCAGCTCACGCTGTTGCGCTTCTCGGACCTGGGCAATCCCTCCGCCACGCGTGTGGAGCGGGGACACATCGAAGAGCTGCTCTTGCGCATCGAGGCGCTCGCGGAGGCCTCCCAGCCCACGAGCCCCGAGGCCCTGCCGGCTTCAGGCTCGGTGGCTCGCGCGTAGGAGGAAGCCCGACGCTGAGGCTGGGCCCCGGCGGCGAGCCCGCATGAGCAAACCATGAGGAAGAGATGAGGCGGCCTGGAGGCTTCCCGAGGCCGTCGGTGCGACCTTTCCGTGCGTCCCGGTCAGCCCTGGCCGGAAGCCCGGAGGAATCATGTCGCACACTTCCCTTCCCACCCTGAAGTCTGTCGCTCCCGCCCCCAAGGCCTCGAACGCCCTCCTCTCTATGGCGCTGCTCGCCCTGCTGGCCGGGACGGGGTGCGCCACGGCCCGCCAGCCGCTGGCCGCGGAGCTGCCGCCCATGGCGTTGGCTACCGAGGAGGCCTCGCCGCCCGCGCAGCCTCCCATCCTCACCGAGAACCGCTTCTCGCGGGACAACGCTGGCAGCATCACGGAGGAGGGGCTCCGGGAGGTGCTGGCGGCTCCGGTGTTCCTGGAGGAGAAGGCGCGCGTGGGCATCGTCCCGGTGCAGGGCTCGTACGCGCTGGACATGGATGTGCCGCTGCCGGCCGTGACGGCGGCGCTGGCGGACGCGCTGGACACCTCGGGTGAGTTCGAGCTGTCCAGCGAGGTGTCCACGGACTTCCCGGTGGACCGAGGCATCTCGGGCCTGCGAGAGCTGGCGGCGCGCTACCGCTGCGACTACCTGCTCATCTACCGGCACCGGTTCGTGGATGCCTCGTACGCGAACCCGGTGGCGTGGGGGTACCTCACCGTCGTGGGCGCGCTGTTCCTGCCGGGCCACACGCTGGAGAGCGCCGGGGTGCTGGAGGCGACGCTGTTCGACGTGAAGACGGGCACGCTGCTGTTCACGGTGAACGAGCGCGTCCACGCCCAGGAGCAGGTGAACCTCTGGCACAACGACTTGAAGACGCAGTGGATGAAGAAGCAGATGCTGGAGGGCGCCACGCAGAAGCTGGCGGATCAGGTGGTGGCGAAGATCCGCCGGCTCGTGGCGGCGCGCCCGGCCCCCGCGCGGAAGTCCACGACCGCGGTGGTATCCTCCCGTCCGGCACCGGCGGAGCGGACTCCCGCCACGGAGGAGCCCTCGGCGCCCCAGGTTCCGGTCACGGTCTCCGCCACGGGCATCTGAGCGCGAGAGGACACCATGAAGACGATGACGATGAAGAAGCTCGCGCTGGCCTCACTCTCGGTGGCGTTCGTGGTGGCCCTGGGGGCGGGCTGCATGAGGAGCTACCAGCCGATGGCCCGGGTGCCTGATAGTGGCCTCGAGTACAGCCCGCAGCCCGCGCCCGAGGCCACGCCTGAGGAGTTCTCGCGGCTGGCGGTGGTGAACGGCAAGCCGTTCGCGGACATGTACTTCAAGAACTACGGGGTGAACCCCACCATCGACACGGAGGAGGAGAACGTCTCCACCTTCTCGGTGGACGTGGACAGCGCCTCGTACACGCTGGCGCGCTCGTACCTGTCGCGCGGGCACCTGCCCGAGGAGGACGCCATCCGCGTGGAGGAGTTCATCAACGCCTTTCAGTACGACTACCCGGATCCGGGCGCCGCGCCGTTCGGCGTGCAGGTGGAGGCGTTCCCCTCCCCCAACCGCCGCGGCTATCACGTGCTGCACGTGGGCCTCAAAGGCCGCGAGGTGAGCGCGGCCCAGCGCCTGCCCACGAACCTGGTCTTCGCCATCGACGTGTCCGGCTCGATGGGGATGGGGAACCGGCTGGGGATGGTGAAGCGCTCGCTGGCGCTGCTGGTGGAGCAACTGGACGCTCGCGACACGCTGGCCATCGTGGTGTACGGGGACAACGCGCGCACGGTGCTCGAGCCCACGCGCGCCACGGATCGCTCGCGCATCCTGTCAGCCATCGACGCGCTGCAGCCGGAGGGCTCCACCAACGTGCAGGCGGGGCTGGAGGTGGCGTACGCCATTGCCGCGAGCCAGGCGCGGGAGGGCTCCATCAGCCGCATCATCCTGTGCTCGGACGGGGTGGCGAACAACGGGATCACGGATGCGGACAGCATCTTCGAGTCCATCAAGCAGTACGCGCGGCGCGGGGTGCGGCTCACCACGGTGGGCTTCGGCATGGGCAACTACAACGACGTGCTGATGGAGCGGCTGGCGCAGGTGGGGGATGGACAGTACGCGTACGTGGACCGGCTGGAGGATGCGCGGCGGCTCTTCGTCGAGCAGCTCACGGGCACGCTTCAGCTCATTGCCCGGGACGTGAAGGTGCAGCTCGAGTTCGACAAGTCGGTGGTGTCGCGCTACCGGCTGATCGGCTTCGAGAACCGCCTGCTGAACAAGGAGGACTTCGCCAACGACAAGGTGGACGCGGGAGACATCGGCGCGGGGCACACGGTCACGGCGCTGTACGAGGTGAAGTTCCGGGAGGCCCGGGCGCTCTCCTCGCCCGCGTTCGCCACGCTGCGCATCCGGTACAAGGATCCGAGCACCACGCTGGAGTCGGGCACCTCGCAGGAGGTGGCCAAGGCGCTGCCGACGGCCATGGTCCGCCAGAGCCTGGAGGCGGCGTCGGGGCCGACGCAGCTGTCGCTGGTGGTGGCGCTGTTCGCGGAGAAGCTGCGCGGCTCGTACTGGGCGCGGACGGTGAGCTACGAGGACCTGCTGAAGCTGTGGGGGCAGCTCCCGGAGCGGCTGCGGACGCGCGAGCAGGTGGCCGAGCTGCGCCAGCTCATCCAGCGGGCGCGGGAGTACGACACGCGCGGGGACAAGTTCGAGAAGACGGCGCCAGTGGCGAACATGGACTTCGATCACGTGCCGGTGGTGCGCTGAGGACAGCACCCGTAAGCGGCGGTGAGTGACTCCGGTTCCGTAGGGCGTGAAATCACCAGGGTCAGGAAGCCGAGGGGAGAGCACGGAACTCAGCAGCGCAGTCGAGGAGCCGGTGGATGGCGGCCTCGTGATCTCCGTGGGCTTCCTGGAGGAAGGCATCCTCCCAGGTGTGCCCCGAAGGGACACGGCCCGTGTCCTGGAGCCACTGCTCGAAGCGCGGGTATTCCAGGTCCTTCAGGCCCGCCAGCGAGAGGCACAGCCGGTAGCCATCAATGTACCCGGCCATGCGCTCCACGCGTGCCTCGCCGATGTACATGAGGATGCGGTCCACGCGGCGGATTTCCAGCAACTCATCCAGGAGGGGAATGGGAGGTTGGGTGGGTTGAAATGACGGCGGTTTGCCCAGGAGGCTTCTCTCGTCGCCGCGCAAGGGCATGGCCGCGAGTTCCGCGGGTGACAGGCTGCGGAACTCGGCCGCGGAGTCGAGGTACTTGCGGACCGCGCGGGTGTGGTCGCCGTCGAACTCCCGCAGGTAGGCCGCCGCCCAACCTTCAGCGGGCCACGCCTTCTTCACGTCATGCAGCCACAAGTCAAACAGTTGGTCCTGTCCTTCATCCAGGCCGAGATGACGCGCACACCAACTGTACCCCTGCGTAAAACACCTGACCCGGCCCGCATTCGGGGCGCCCAGGTACAGATAGGGTGGTGACTGGCGTGTCCGCATGTCGTTCCGGATCTGGAGGAGCACTTCAACAAGAGTGGGCGGAGCCTTGGCTGCTGGAGAGCGCTGTCCCTGGCTCATGGCGACTCAATGACCTTCTCGATGATGGGTGCTCGCGCACCGAGCCGACTCATGTATTCGGCCCAGGGGAGCCCCGAGGCACCGGTAAAGGCGTCGTAGGCTCGATCATTCATGCGGACCAGGATGTGGAGCCCCGTCTCCGCGAGGCGTGCGTCCTTGCCATTCACCAGTCGAAAAACGAGGTCAACATAGACCCGCTTGTTGGAGACCTGGGTTGTGAGTTCGACGTACTCGGGCTTGCCGCCGAGCTGCGCAAACGCGGAGTAGATGCTTCGCGCCACGTCCTGGCACGCGCCTGGCACCTGCTTGCTCGTGTCGAAGGCAGCCTTGAGGCCGGTGAGCCACAACGGTGCCTTGAGCCCCGTAGCAACCTCGTAGGCCTGAATGGCTTCGGCCAGTTCTCCGCGCGCCAGATGCGCCAGCACCTTCGCTCGTGCCGAGTCCATGATGCCTTGCACCTGAGAGGCCGTGATGGCTGGCACTGATCCGTGGGCACACTGCGGGCCCACGACGCACAGCACCAGGAACCACCCCAAAATGTGCCGACGAAGCATCTCTGCGAATCTAGCACCCAGCGCACAGCATCCCTATGGCGCGCCAGGTCGCGTCGAAACCGAGAGACTTCATGCTCGGGATAGCTCCATTCTTGAAGGACGGGCCATCACACCCCATGCACCATGAGAAGAAGCTCGTGCCTCGTCACTTCTCCTACAATCCTGGGATGGTCTCGGATGAAGGCGCTTTGTTGTTCTCGACCCTTGCGGCGCGGGTGAATCTCCCGCTGCCGGGGGTGCGCTAGCCGATGTGGCGCCGACTCCTTCCCATGCTCGTGGGGATCGGCCTCGGGCTCGCGGTGCTCGCCGCGGGCCTGGTGGCCCTGCACGGCATCTTCGTGCGCGAGCGCGAGCAGGGCCGGCGAGCCTTGGAGGACCGGCGTCATGCCCTGGAGCTCTACGCGCGGCGGGCGCTGACGGACTCGCTGCGGCGAGCCATGGAAGAGGCCGAGCCACAGCTCCAGCAGGCCGCGGTGGATCCGTTGGTGCCGGACTCGGATGTGCTCCTCTTCCGTGCGGGGCGTCAGCTCCTGCCGCGGAGCTCGGCGCCACGGGGTGATGACGCGACACCCGCCCAGCTGATCCACGAGGCGCTGGAGGCCCAAGGGCCGAAGGCGGTGGCCGCGAAGGAGGATCCCGACGAGCCCTGGGTGGAGCGGCTGGTGCTCATGGACCGCTTCCTGGCCGCGCTGAAGTCCTCCGATCGCCCGGCCATGGAGCGCACGCTGCGCGAGTGGCTGGCCCACCGAGCGCGCTTCGTCCTGCCCGTGGCCAAGGACACGGCTGCGGCGGTGTGGCTCCTGGAGCGCTTCCAGTCCGGGGGGCAACCGGATCCCACGCTGATGCGCTCGCTGCTGAGAGACGGGCTGCAGGGCGTGAGCGGGGCTCGGGTGGAGGGGCTCCAGCGGGTGCTCCTCGAGCGCCGGGATGCGTTTGGCCGCTCCGACTTCGCGTTCCTCCGCGAGCGCATCGCCCACCTCTCGGAGCTGACCCACGTGGACTACGTGGACTTCAACCAGCGCGCGGCGGCGGAGCCCGGAGCCCGTATCTCCCTCACGCTCCCGCTGATGGAGCCGCAGCTCCGGCCCGAAGGCTGGTACATCGAGCCCTCGGGGAAGGACGGAGCGCGTGGAGTACGGGTCGGCGCCACCGCGGTGATCGAGTCCGTGCGCGCGGAGATGCGCGAGCGCGGCCTGCTGGATGAAGACGACCGCCTGGCGCTGTCACGCACGGACACCCCGGCGCCCCTCTCCACCCTGACCGTCGCGCTGGAGTCTCCGCGCATGGTGGCGGCGGTCTCGGAGCTGGAATCGGGGTATCGCCTCAAGGCGTTGCTGCTCGGGTTCAGCGGAGCGCTGGCGCTCGCCATCATCGGGCTGGCGGTGCTGGCGCATGAGCGCAAGGCCCGCTTCGTGGCGCTGCGCTCGGAGTTCGTCTCCACCGTGTCCCACGAGCTGCGCACGCCGCTGTCCGCCATCCGCGTCATGGCGGAGACGCTGGAGCGGCGCGTCGGCGGACAGCCGGGAGCGGGTAACTACCCCTCCCGCATCATCGCCGAGGCAGACTCACTGGGCCGGCTGGTGGAGAACATCCTCACGTACAACCGGCTGGAGAAGGGCCGCTGGGAATCCCGTCGCGAGCAGGTGCCGCTGGAGCCCTTGCTCCAGCGAGTCGTGGAGGACGCCGCCGCCCAGAATGCCGTGCGCGTGGAGCTGAAGGCGGAGGGCCTCGCTGGCCTCTCTGTCCCCGGAGACGCCGAGCTGCTGCGGATGCTCTTCTCCAACCTGGTCCACAACGCGTGCCGCTACACGACGCGCTCGCCGGTGGAGCTGCGAGTCGAGGCGCACAAGGACAGCGCCACACGGGTGCGCTTCAGCGACAACGGGGTGGGCATCCCCCGGGAGAGCTGGGAGGCCGTCTTCGAGGAGTTCCGCCGGCTGCGGCAGGAAGGGCTGCCGGCGCGCGGAGGCAGTGGCCTGGGGCTGGCCATTTGTCGAAGAATCATGTCGCTGCACGGCGGCACCCTCCGTGTCGCCGCCTCGGGCCCCGAGGGCACCACGTTCGAACTCACCTTCCCACCCGCATGAACCCACCCGCTGCTGGCGCTCGCATCCTCGTCGTCGAGGACGATCCGAACCTCCGCCTCACCCTCGTCGACAACCTGGAGGAGGAGGGCTACGCCGTGCAGGCCGCGAGCACCCTGGCCGAGGCCCGCGCGCAGTGGAGGGCCACTCCCTTCGACGTGGTGGTGCTCGACATCATGCTCCCGGATGGGGACGGGTACTCGCTCTGCCGGGAGATGCGGCAGACAGGCACCTCCAGCCGGGTGCTGATGCTCACCGCGCGCACGCTGGAGGACGACGTGGTGCGCGGCTTCGACGTGGGCGCGGACGACTACCTGGCCAAGCCCTACCGCCTGCGCGAGCTGCTGGCGCGCATCCGCGTGCTCGCCCGCCGGGGAGCCACGGCCGCGCCCCCGGCCGAGGTGCTCGCGTTCGATCGCTTCCGGGTGGACCTGGACTCCCGGAGGCTCCTGGACGCGGGCGGCCAGGCCGTGGAGCTGACGCGCACCGAGTTTGAGCTGCTCGTCTACCTGCTGCGCAACGCGGGCAAGGCGCTCACGAGGGATCAGATCCTCTCCGCCGTGTGGGGAGAGGACGTCGTCGTGGACGCCCACACCGTGGACAACTTCGTGTCCAACCTGCGCAAGAAGCTCGAGTGGACTTCCGGCTCGCGCTTCGAGATCCGCTCCGTGCGAGGCGTGGGCTACCGGATGGACCTGCCCGGGTAGGAGCGGCGCGGGGACTCACTTCGCCCGGTGCGTGACGACCGGGAAGTCGATCGCGGTCTTCGCCACCTCGTTGACGTAGTTGGTCAGCGTGTTGAGCGCCACGTGCAGGACGATCTCGATCACCTGCGCATCGTTGTAACCCGCGGCCTTGACCGCCTGCACGTCCGCGTCGGTGACGTGGCCGCGCTCGCGAGTGACCTTGGCGGCGAAGCGCACGGCGGCGGCGGCCATGGCATCCATCGAGCCCCCCTCGCGGTTCGCCGCCAGCTCGGCGTCATCCAGCTTGGCCAGGTTCTTGCCCAGGTAGGTGTGCGCGGACAGGCAGTAGTCGCAGCCATTGATCTCCGCGACGGCCATGGCGATGCGCTCGCGGGTGCGAGCATCGAGCTGGCCCTTTCCGAGCGCGCCATTGAGCCCGAGATACCCCTCGAGGGCGGCCGGGCTGTTCGCGACGACGCGGAACAGGTTGGGCACGACGCCGAGCTGCTTCTTGACCGCCTCGAGCAGGGGCTGCGCCGGAGCGGGGGACGTCTCGATGGAGGCCGGAGTGGAGATGCGCGACATGGGGATCTTCCTTTCAGGGTGGTCGGCAGAGCCTCTCGCTCGCCGCCCCAACAACATGTCGCTTTCCAAGCGCCGCAACAATCTGTCGCCTTGACACTTCACTGTTTCAGTCCTTGCAATAATGGAATGGACCGTCTCGATGCCATGGCCGCCTTCGTGGCGGTCGCCGACCTTCGTGGCTTCTCTCAAGCCGCGCGCCGCCTGGGGCTGTCACCCTCGGCCGTCACCCGGCTCGTCGCCGCGCTCGAGGAGCGGCTGTCGATCCGCCTGCTCCAGCGCACGACGCGCTCGGTGACGCTGACCGATGCGGGGGCCCGCTACCTGGAACGCGCCCGGCGCATCCTGGCGGACGTCGAAGAGGCCGAGGGCGAGGCCCAGGAAGAGCGAACCCTGCCGACAGGCCGCTTCGTGGTCACGGCGCCGGACCTCTTTGGCCGGCTCAACGTCGCTCCCCTGATGAGCGCGTTCCTGGCGCGCTACCCGGCTGTCGTCGGTGAGCTGATCCTCTCGGACCGCAGGGTGAACCTGATCGAAGAGGGAGTCGATACGGCGGTCCGGATCGGGGTGCTCGCCGACTCGAGCCTCTTCGCCCGCAAGGTGGGAGAGACTCGGCGCGTCGTCGTCGCTTCCCCGGAGTACCTCGCGCGGCGCAAGAAGCCCCAGTCGCCCGGCGACATCGCATCGCACGAGGTGATCCAGTTCACCGGGCTCACGCCCACGCCCGAGTGGCGCTTCTCGCAGCAGGACGGCGAGCGGAGCCATGTCTCGTTCACTCCCACGTTCGTCACGAACAGCGCCGATGCGGCGCTCGGTCACGCGGAGCTCGGCCGGGGCCTGACGATGCTGCTCGCGTATCAAGTCGCCGAGTCCGTACGGGCGGGGCGGCTCAAGGTCCTCCTCTCGAAGTTCGAGCCGCCGCCCTTGCCCATCCAGCTCGTCTATCCGACCACGCGGCTGCTCTCCGCCAAGGTCCGGGCCTTCGTCGACCTGGCCGTGGAGACATGCAACTGGCAGTTCGTGGAGCTCTGATTCACGGTGAGTGCGGGGGCTGGCCTCAATCCCGCTGGGAATGTTGCCTTCCCGTCAGTCCCGCGCGCTGCTCATCCGTGACATCCGGCAAGGCTTCCTCGAACAGACTAGGACTCAGGGGTGCTCGACACGCCCCCCCAGGCGAGCATCCTCCTCGTCGACGATCTGCCGTCCAACCTCATCGCCCTGGAGGCGTTGCTGGCGCCGTTTGGCTATCGCCTTGTGCGAGCCGCCTCGGGCCACGAGGCGCTGCGGTGCACGCTCCAGGAGGACTTCGCCGTCATCCTCTTGGACGTGCGGCTGGGCGACATGAGCGGCATCGAAGTCACGGCCATGCTGCGAGACCGCGAGCGCACCCGGCACACGCCCGTGCTGCTGATGACGGCGGCCAACAGCGATGACCGCGAGCGGCTGGAGGGCTACGCCCACGGCGCGGTGGACTACCTGCGCAAGCCCCTGGTGCCCGAGGTGCTGCGCGCCAAGGTGGCGGTGTTCGTGGACCTCTACCGCGCCCGCGAGTCCCTGCGGCGCCATGAGGAGCTGCTGCGCGCCAGGGAGCGCGAGGCCCTGGAGAACGCCCACCGCGAGCGGCTGCACCACCTGCTGATCCAGGCTCCGGCGGCCATCACCATCCTGCGCGGCGCCGAGCTCGTCTACGAGTTCGCCAACCCGCTCTACGAGACGATCATCGGCAGGCCCGTGACGCTGGGCAAGCCGCTGCGCGAGGTCGTCCCCGAGCTCGCCGCCCAGCCGCAGGTGCTGGAGCGCCTGCGGCACGTGCTGGAGACGGGCGAGCCGTTCGATGGCACCGAGATCTCCATGAAGTGGGACCGCCACGGCACGGGCGAGCTGGTGGAGGGTTTCTTCAACATCTTCTACCAGCCGGTGCGGGACGACCGCGGCCGCATCTCGGGGGTGCTCACCTTCTCCGTCGAAGTCACCGAGCAGGTGCTCGCCCGCCGCAAGGCGGAGAGCCTCGCCGAGGACCTGAACCAGCTCAACTCCGAGCTCGAGCGCCGCGTCCGCGAGCGCACCGCGCAGCTCCAGGAGGCCAACCACGAGCTGGAGTCCTTCAGCTACTCGGTCTCTCATGACTTGCGGGCCCCGCTGCGCCACATCACCGGCTTCGCCCAGCTGCTGGCGCGCAAGGTGGGCCCGAAGCTGGATGACGCCTCGCGCGGCTACCTGGACACCATCATCAGCGCCGCGCAGCAGGGGGGCACGCTCATCGACGATCTGCTCTCGTTCTCGCGGATGAGCCGGGCGGAGCTGCGCAAGCGGCCGGTGGACCTGCGGGCGCTGATGGAGGAGGTGCGCCGCGAGCTGGCCTCCGACGCGAGCGGGCGCCACGTCGAGTGGCGCATCGGCGAGCTGCCTCAGGTGGAGGCGGATCCGGCGCTGCTGCGCCAGGTGGCGCGCAACCTCCTGGGCAACGCGCTGAAGTACACCCGGCCCCGGCCGCACGCCGTCATCGAAGTCGGCGCCCACCCGGTGGACAACGATGTGGAGGTCTGGGTCCGCGACAACGGCGTGGGCTTCGAGATGCAGTACGTGGACAAGCTCTTCGGAGTCTTCCAGCGGCTGCACACCCATGACGAGTTCGAGGGCACCGGCATCGGGCTCGCGAATGTGCGGCGCATCATCTCCCGTCACGGCGGGAGGACCTGGGCGGAGGGCGCTTTGGGGCAGGGCGCCACGTTCCATTTCTCCCTGCCTCGCGCACGACTTGAAACGAAAGACGACCACCGCCGTGAATGAGCTCAAGAGAATCCTCCTGGTGGAAGACAGCGCCAACGACGTGGCCCTCTCCTTGGCGGCGCTCGAGGAGATCAACCTCGCCAATGAAGTCGTGGTGGTGCGCGATGGCCAGCAGGCGCTCGACTTCTTGCGGCGCCAGGGCGCGTACTTGGAGCGCACGGACGGCAACCCGGCCGTGGTGCTGCTGGACCTGAAGCTGCCCAAGGTGGACGGCATCGAGGTGCTCGCCCAGGTGAAGGGCGATCCGGAGCTGCGGAAAGTTCCCATCGTGATGCTCACCTCCTCCCGCGAGGAGCGGGATCTGACCCGCAGCTATGGACTGGGTGTGAACGCCTATGTGGTCAAACCGGTGGCCTTCCCGGACTTCGTCTCGGCGCTGAAGGAGCTGGGGCTGTTCTGGGCGGTGGTCAATCAGCCCCCCCCGGGGTCTATCGTTCAGCCCGCTCGGAGGTAGCGCCATGCAGAGTGCCGCGCCAGAGTTCGAGTCCACGCCCGCCGAGCGGTCCCTCGTCATCCTCCTGCTGGAGGACAACGAGCTGGATGCACGGCTGGTGCGCCTGCAGCTCGAGGAATCGGGGCTGATCTTCCACCTGGAGCGCGTGGGCAGCCGCGAGGACTTTCTGCAGGCGCTCGCGCGGGGCAGCTACGATCTCATCCTCTCCGACTACACCATCCCCGGCTTCGACGGCCTGAGCGCCTTGAACGCCTCGCGGCGGCTGCTGCCGGACACGCCCGTCCTCTTCATCTCCGGCGCGCTGGGAGAGGAGCGCGCCATCGAGCTGCTCAAGCAGGGCGCCACGGACTACATCCTCAAGGATCGGCTGGAGCGCCTGGGACCGAGCGTGAGGCGCGCCCTGCGGGAAGTCGAGACCGAGCTGCGGCGCCGCGAGACGGAGGAGGCGCTGCGCAGATCCGAGGAGCGCTACCAGCTGGTGATGCGGGCCACCAGTGATGTCGTGTGGGATCTGGATCTGGAGACGGGGCGGATCCAATGGAGCGACGCGGTCGAGCAGGTGTTCGGCTGCCCGCGAGCCGAGCTCAACGGCGACCCGGAGAGATGGAGGAGGCGCATCCACCCGGAGGATCGCCCGCGAGTCCTGGAAGGGCTCCAGCGGGCGCTGGAGTCGCGGACGGAGCGCTGGCAGGACGAGTACCGCTTCCAGCGGGGAGATGGGGCGTACGCCTTCGTGGTGGACCGGGGCTACATGGTCCGCGATGCCGAAGGCCGGGCCGTGCGCATGGCTGGGGCGTTGCAGGACATCACCGAGCAGAAGCGCTCCGAGGAGGAGCGGCAGCGGCTGCTGAGCGAGGCGCGGCGGCGGGTGGAGTTCGAGCAGCAGCTGGTGGGCATCGTCAGCCATGATCTGCGCGGCCCGCTGAACGCCATCATCGCCGGCGCGTCGATGATGTTGCAGCGGGACACCATCGAGCCGTGGCAGGCGAAGACGGTGGCCCGCATCCTGTCCTGCGCGGAGCGCTCCAACCGGCTGATCCGGGATCTGCTCGACTTCACCCAGGCGCGGATGGGAGGCGGCATCCCGGTGAAGCCCGCGCCGGCGGACTTCCACGAGCTGACGCTGCAGGTGCTGGAGGAGACGCGCGCCGCCCACGTCGAGCGCGACATCCAGGCGAGCCAGAGCGGGGATGGGCGGGGGCAGTGGGACGCGGACCGGATGGCGCAGGTGGTCTCCAACCTCGTGGTGAACGCGCTGAAGTACAGCCCGGAGAAGACGCCAGTGCGGGTGGAGACCCGGGGCGAGGAGGAGCGGGTGCTCCTGTGCGTGCGCAACGTGGGCGAGCCCATCGCCGCGGACCTGCTGCCGCGCATCTTCGAGCCGCTGCGGCGCGGAAAGCGGCGGGCGAACCGCTCGGATCGGAGCATCGGCCTGGGGCTCTACATCGTCCGCGAGCTGGTGCAGGCGCACGGGGGCACGGTGGAGGTGACCTCGACGGAGGCCGAGGGCACCTCCTTCACCGTCTCGCTGCCCCGCACGCCCCCCGTCAGCGAGGAGGCTCCGGCGGGCGGGTGACGGCAGGGGGCGGTTCGAGCTCGGGGCGCAGGGCCTTCACCAAGGCCATCATCTGCGCCACCAGCGTGGTCAGCGCCTGGCCCTCCTGGGCGCCCGCGCCCGCGCCGATGGAGATGGAGCGCAGCTCCTGGGGCTGCGGCAGCTTCTCGGCGATGGTGGGCAGCAGCTCCACGAGCCGCGCCTGCAGGTTGGCGGGGCTCAGCTCGTTGAGGACGCGCTGGCGGGCCTCGAGCAGCTCCAGCTCCACGCGGGCCTGGCGATTGGCCGCCTCGCGCTCGGTGTCCAGCACGGAGATGCTGGCCTGGGCGTCGCGCTTGCGCTGGGCGGCCTCCACCTCGTGCTTGCGCTGCGCCAGCTCCGCCTCCACCGCGAGCCGCGCCTTCTCCAGCTCGGCGTACTGGAGCGTGGACTGCTGGCGCTCCACGGCGAGCTTGCGCGCGTCCTCCTCCTCGCGGTGCTGGCGCCGCAGCCGCTCGGCCTGCTCGCGATCATAGGACTCCGCCTCCTTCTGCGAGCGCAGCACGGACAGCTCGCTCTCGGTCTCCAGGCGCGAGCGGGAGCGCTCCTGCTCCACCTGCAGCTCGCGGCGGGAGATGGCCTCCTCGGTCTCCAGCGTGGCCAGCCGTGCCACGCGCTCGCGCTCGGCCCGGAAGGGCTTCTGCAGGCTCTCCCAGAGCCGCGCCGAGCTGACCACCGCCTCCTTGATCTGCACGGTGACGATGCGCAGGCCCAGGCCCTTGTCGCTGCCGCCGCCGCCCTCGGCCACCTGGCGCAGGCGGGCGGTGAGCTCCTCGATGATGGGCTGCTTGTCCGAGAGCACCGCGTCGATGCTCATGGTGGCCACCTTGTCCTTGATGGCGGCCTCGGCCTGCTCGCGCAGCTGCACGTTCACCACGCGCATGGGGTCCTCGGCGTCGGTGAAGTCCAGCTTCTTGTAGGCGGTGGCGAAGTCCTCGATGATCCACTGCACGTAGCCCTGGACGAGCAGCCCCTGCAGCTCGCGGCAGATGGAGTGCGCGTTGATGAGGATGGTCTGCATCGCGCCGGGGACGACGAGGAACGAGTCCGTCGCCGGGTTGAAGCGGAAGGACACGCCCAGGCCCAGGTGCAGCGGCTTGTCATGGCCGCGCCGGGTGTGGATGACGTAGGCATTGGGCGGGACGATGACGGTGCGCCACCGCCAGAAGCCGGTGATGCGCACGTCCACGGCATTGCCGCCGGGCGACTCGGGAGGCGTGGGCGCGAAGCCGCCCCTGCGCCGAGGTGCCGCCGCCTGCTGCGGCATGTTGGTCATGGGGACGTTCATCTTCCGGGCCTTGAGGTCTACCTCGAGGCGCTGCTGTTGCTCTTGGACCTGATCCAGGTACTCGTTGCGCATGGAGTTCATGGGATTCTCCTCAGGAGCCCTTGCGGATGACGGCCAGAGCGTCCTGGAGGGCGGAGGTGTAGTCGACAAACCCATCGGGCGGCTTCGTGTTGGTGCGGACGACGCAGCCCTTGTTGTTGAGCACGCCGAACAGCGCCATCGGAGTGTCGAAGTACGCGCCGCGGAAGGCGTCCTGGATCATCTGGGCCTGCTGCTCGGGGTTCATCTTCGTCCAGGGCTTGCCATCGCGCAGCGCCTTGGCGAAGTCGTAGCCATCGCCCAGGGCCTGCGCCCACAGGGCATTGGGCACATAGCCCCAGCCGCCGTGCTGGTACTGCCAGACGTGGACCAGCTCGTGGATGACGATATGGGTGTACTGATGGGGAGTCACGTAGGCCTTGCTGGGCAGGTTGATCGAGTTGCCCGCCGTGTAGGCCCGGCTGCCGTTGATGAGCTCGATGACAGCACCCATCTTTTCGATGCGGACGAGCAGGTAGTCGAGGGACGAGACGAACACCTTGCGCGCGGCCTGGAGCTCGAGCTCGCTGAGGGGGCGCTTGTCCGGCAGGTTCACGGTCGTGCCCACGGCCGAGCCCACCGCATGGAGGACCGGTCCACCCGGGGTGCCCTCGGGGGGAGCGGCGGGGGGGTCGGATTCGATCTTGGCGCCCATGGTCGGGTCTCCTCGCGGGTTCGAGCGGCATCGTACCGCAAGAAGCTGAAAGGCCAGCTGTCGTGGTAGGGACGAGGGCTCAAGCACCCGACATCCAAGGAAGGCACGGCATGAGCACGGGAGCGCTGTCGGACGCGGAGTTCCTGGCGGCGGTGGAGGCAACCACCTACCCGGGAGAGAAGTTCGGCCACCGGGGGCACCTGCGGCTGGGGTGGCTGTGCCTGAGGGAGCACGCCTTCGAGGCGGGGCTGGAGCGGATCCGCACGCTGGTGCGCAACTACGCCACGGCGCTCGGAGCGGCGGGGAAGTTCCACGAGACGATGACGCGCGCCTGGGCCGAGCACATGCAGGCGGCGCTCGACGAGACGCCGGGGATCAGCTCATTCGATGCCTTCCTCGCGGCGCACCCGGAGCTGCTGGACTCGAGAATCCTGGCGTGCCACTACCGCAAGGAGACGCTGGAGTCGCCGGCGGCGAAGGCGGGCTGGGTGCCGCCGGATCTGGAGCCGCTGCCACGCCGGAGGCCCGCGAGCCGGTGAAGCCGCTCGGGGCCCGGTGCTCCGAGCGGTGGCGGTTGCCACGGAGCGGCGGCTGTGCTCCATGTGAAGCCCCATGACTCGTGCCTTGTTGCTGTTGCTGTCCTTCGCCCTGCTCACGGCCTGTCAGACGACGCGGACGGTGACGCTCGTGGGGCTGAGTGACTACCACTCGCACGCGGTGCCCTTCACCTCGGAGGGGGAAGCGGGGCGGGGCGGGGTGGCACGAGCCATCGCTTACTTCAAGGAGGCGAAGGGGCGCGGGGACACGCTGGTGCTCTCGGGAGGCGACACGCTGAGCAAGGGCGTGCCCACCTGGAGTGACGAGTACCAGTGCGTGGAGTGGCCCTGGTTCAACGGGTGGGTGGACGCGATGGCGCTGGGCAACCACGACATGGACTACGGAGCGGAGGTCTTCGAGCGCTGCCGGGCGTCCATCACCTACCCGGTGCTGAGCGCGAACCTGGTGAAGGAGGACGGCACGCCATACTTCCAGGTGGAGGGGCGCCCGTACCTGGTGCGCGAGGTGGGCGGGGTGCGGCTGGGGTTGTTCGCGCTGGCGGGGCCGGACTTTACGCGGCTGGTGAAGCAGGAGAACCTGCCCGCGGGGACACGCTGGGCGGACGGCCGGGAGGCGGCGAAGCGAATCGTCGCGGAGCTGCGCGAGCGCGAGCATGTGGACGCGGTGGTGCTCTTCGGCCACGAGGGGCGGGAGGACGACGAGGCGCTGGCGCGAGAAGTCCCCGGCATCGACGTCATCCTCGGCACGCACTCGCACTATCGAGGCGAGCTGCGGCTCATCCCGGGGACGCGGACGTACTCCGTGTCGCCGTACCAGTACCTGGCCTATCTCTCGGAGGTGCGGCTGCGGTTCCGAGGGCGGAAGCTCGAGCAGGTGACAGGAGGGCTGGTGAAGCTGGACGCGAGCCTGCCGGAGGATCCAGAGATCGCCGCGCGAGTAGCCCAGCTCCAGCAGCGCCTGAAGGAGAAGCACCCGGAGCGCTTCCAGGTGCTGGGGCGGCTGCCGAGAGCATTACCGGATGACGGAATCGCCACGGGCGAGGCCCCCATCGGCCAGTGGGCCACGGAGGCGGTGAGGCAGGCGGCGGGGGCGCATGCCTTCTTCTCCACGTCCTCGAGCTTCCGAGGCGGGCTGCCGGCGGGCGAGGTGACGGTGGAGGACTTCTACGCGGCCATTCCGTACCGGAACGTGGTGGCGTTGGCGGAGATGACGGGAGCGCAGCTGTTGGAGTGGCTGACGCTGATGGAGTCGAGGCGAGGGCTGGACGGCTTCAGCCAGTTCAGCGGGGTGCGCTACACGGTGAAGGACGGCAAGCCGGTGGAGGTGGAGATCCTGAAGGATCCGGCGCACCCGGAGGCGGGCTACACGCGGGTGGACCCGGCGGCGACGTACCGGGTGGGGACGACGGACTTCCAGGCGTACACGGCCCAGGGCTACCGGGAGCTGTTCGCGAAGGCGGGCAACCCGAGGCGCACGGCCCTGGACGTGCACACGTTGCTCATCGGAGCGCTGAAAGCCGGAGCAGCGCCCCTGCCCGCGCGTTGACTCACGGGCCTGTGACGCCGTGCTCGCTCATCCACTTGTCCAGGCCAGCGCGGGCGGTGGCTTGCACCTTGTTCCTCAGGAACGGGGTCCACCCGAGCAGCATCCCCTTGGGGCCCAGGGCCTGGCTGGACCAGCGGTGGAAGTTGAAGCGGTCGCGGTGGCGGAGAATCTTGCCGTCGCGGAACTCGAACTCGGCGTCGATGATGTTGAGGACCTTCCGGCCGGTGGCGGCGAAGGTGTACCGGGCGTCCCAGTGGGCGCGGCCGGTGCGGTCATCGGCCTGGATGTCGCGGAACTCGAGGGAGAAGTCCTTGGCGCGCTCGGCGAGCATGCGCCACATGGAGGTGACGCCGGCATGGCGCAGGCCGACGAACACCTCGTCGGAGAACTCGGCCTCCGGGTGGTAGCAGGTGGCCATGGTGTCGCCATCCCGGCGTTGGAAGGCCGAGTAGAAGGTGGTGAGGAGCTGGGCGTTGGGGTGCATGGGAGGGGTTGTTAGCAGACTCTCCCAGGCCATGCCGAGCGCGGCAGTGGTGGATCCTCGAACGGGCCTTGTGCGGTTGTGCTCAGCACTGGCGCGCGGGCATGGCAAAGTGCGGCCATGGCGCGAGAAATCGTCCTCTGGCCCCACAAGGTACTCACCACGGCAACGCAGCCCGTCACCGACTTTGGACCGGCTCTGGAGAAGCTGATGAGCGAGATGCTCGCGGCGGTGCAGGAGGCCAAGGGCATCGGCATCGCGGCGAACCAGCTCGGAGAGCCCTTACGGATGGCGTTGGTAGGCCGCGAGGATGGGACGTTCTTCGAGATCATCAACCCGCGGATCCTGGAGCGCTCGGAGCAGATCACCCTGGAGGAGGGGTGCCTCTCGGTTCCGGACGAGTGGGAGAAGACGCCGCGCTACAAGAAGGTGAAGGTGCGCTACCAGGACAAGGCGCAGCAGTGGCACGAGGTGGAGGCGGAGGGGCGGCTGGCGCACGTGCTCCAGCACGAGATCGACCACCTGGACGGGCACGTCTTCGTGGAGCTGCTGTCGGGCCTGAAGCGCAGCCTCATCCAGGAGCGGATGAAGAAGTACCAGAAGTTCCTGAAGCGGAAGAAGGACTGAGCGTGCGGCGCTGAAGGGAAGTGCGTCCGGCGCTACACTCAGGGCATGAGCGCGGCACCCCTCTCCGAGCACGTGGCGAAGTTCCGGACCGAATACCGGCGGGCGGAGCCGGGCAGGCACTACCTGGGCTGGGCGCACTTCGCGTTCACGAGCCTGGGCTCGCTCTCGGTCATCACCTTCGCGCTGAGCCGTCTCTCGGGCGTCCGCCCGCTGGAGTGGCTGACGGTGCCGGTAAGCTTCCTGCTGGCGAACGTGGCCGAGTACTTCGGGCACCGGGGGCCGATGCACCACCGGACGAAGGGGTTGGGGCTGGTGTACCGGCGGCACACGCAGCAGCACCACCACTTCTTCACGCACGAGGCGATGGCCTTCGAGTCGAGCCACGACTTCCGGATGGTGCTCTTCCCGCCGGTGCTGCTGCTCTTCTTCCTGGGCGCCATCGCGACTCCCCTGGGAGCGCTCTTCTTCGCGCTCGCCTCACCGAATGTGGGGTGGCTCTTCGTGGCGACGGCGATGGGCTACTTCCTCAGCTACGAGTGGCTCCACTTCTGCTACCACCTGCCAGCCGAGCACGTGCTGGCTCGGCTCCCTGGGATGGCGAGCTTGAGGCGGCACCACACGGTGCACCACGACCTGAGGCGGATGGGGCACTTCAACTTCAACATCACCTTTCCGCTCTGCGACTGGCTGCTGGGGACGAGCTGGAAGCCGGAGCCCAGGCCCACCGAAGCCGCGCTGCCCGTGGGGAGGGAGACAGGCCTGTAGCTCCTGGCCGCACGAAGAGCAGGCAGCCGCCAGAAGAAAATGTCCGGAGGAAGAGCTCCGGAGCCTCAGGGGGTTACCACCCATGGAGGCCATGCCCAACATGGCGGCGCTGATCACCTCCTGATCAAGAAGGATTTGACGGGACGGTGACGAGGCGGTAGTGATCCTGTCCCTCCGCGCGACATCCTCCGCACAACGGTGTCGAGGAAATCGGGCGGGGCGGAATGAAAGGTCGACGAAGTCGGTTGACACAAAACGCGGTGGTGGTAGAAGCCGCGCCCCGCCGGACGAAAGAAGGGAAGCGGTTCGCCGCTGAACAGAAGACGGCCGGGAAATGAGGGAGCGGCGGGTGTGGGTTGAAGAAAACACCGAAGCCGGTTGACAGGGAGGGCGGCAGAGAGGTAGAAGCCGCGCCCCTCCTCGGAAGCGGGAAAGGCTCAACGGAGCCCGGACGGCGGAAGAGGACGAAGGCGGAAGGGCGAAGTTGACAAGCCCGAAGGCCTCGAATAAAAGAATCGCCCCCGCGGTTGAGGGGAGACCCGATGAGAATCGGGACGGTAGCACAAAGTCGCGAAGCGGTACAGCGGCTCGGTCTTTGAAAACCAAATAGCAAGCCCAAGAAGAAGACGATTGCGGAAGCTTCGCAGTCAATTTCCGAGGGTTTCTCAAGAGCAGCTGCGAGAGCAGCCGCCGGGAGACCCAAAATGAA